>CAVFMC010000060.1:0-6265 GCA_963623565.1 Bacteroidaceae bacterium
GGCTCTGCCTCCCCTTCAAGCTGATCATCACTCAGCGCTAATTCTAGTAGGGCGTCATTGGCCCGTTCCTGCAGCGTCTTAGCTAGCTCCTCATCTATTCCCTCCAGCGCCGTTAAATCGGCTATAGCCGCATGTGCAATATCTTCCACCGTATGAAATCCACCACGTGCTAGCAGCGTCGCTAACTCTTCATCTACATCTAACAGCTGAACGAAATGTTTGATAAAATTCTGGTCTTTCTGCTGCAGTCGTTGATCGGCTTCCTCAACACTAATTACATCCAGTTTCCAACCGATCAACTCACTAGTTAATTTAACATTCTGGCCATTACGTCCAATCGCCTGCGCCAGCTGTTCTTCTGCCACCGCCAGCACAATTTTTTTATTGTCCTCATCGACGATAATTGAGGCGATATCAATGGGCGCCATCGCATTAACCGCCAACTGTGCAGGATTATCATCCCACACCATCACATCAATTTTTTCACCATTTAATTCATTTGACACTGCCTGAATGCGCGCACCACGAATTCCGATACAGGCCCCAATCGGGTCGATTCGACCATCATTGGATTTGACCGCGATTTTACTACGATAACCTGGATCCCGTGCAATACCCTTAATAATAATAATCTCTTCAGCCACCTCCGGAATCTCGATTCGAAATAACTCTTTTACCATCTCCGGCACAGCACGACTAAGCACTAATAGTGGTTCCTTAGCGTTATCATTTTTGATACTCACTAACACTGCCCGCAAGCGATCCTGTACCCGCCAGCCCTCTTTAGGCAACATCTCTTCGCTACGCAAAATTCCCTCGATACCGTCCCCCATGTCCAGAATCAGATAATCCCGGGTCACTTTTTTAACCGTGCCTGAGATAATATGACCGATATACTTGCGAAAACGTTCGATAACTCGCTCCCTCTCGGCACGCCGAATCTCACGTATAATGATCTGTTTAGCTAATTGCGCCGAAATCCGCCCGAATTTAACCGATTCCACCGGCAGTTCAAGCACACCACCGACCACCGCCGCTGGATCCATGCTTAGCGCCTGGTCTAAAGTTAACTGTCTAGACGGGTGTTCCTGCGGTTGCTCTGCGTCAAGCACCTGCCAACAACGAAAGGTTTCGTAATCGCCAGTTTTGCGATCGATGATAACTTTAACCTCAGCGTCATCATAGCGTTTCTTGGTCACAGCTACTAAAGCTTCTTCAATAGCCTGAAAAATAATCTCTTTATCGATATTTTTTTCATTGGATACGGATTCAACCACCAACAGGATTTCCTTGTTCATTATGTTCTACGCCACGCCAAAGTTTATCACGTTTATTAAGTCTACTAACTTTTTCAATTCTACAACTTCACGTTGCCCGGTGCCTCTATACAACCACTATACGCCATATCTAATGTCTGATGACTATATAATAATACATGCCACTAGATATAAAAAAAGGGCTCGCAAGCCCATTTCTTTTTTACAATCATCTGTTTATGTCTATTTGGTAGCGGGGATAGGATTTGAACCTATGACCTCCGGGTTATGAGCCCGACGAGCTACCAAGCTGCTCCACCCCGCAATTGTTTTTGAATATACAATAGTCGAAATAAAAATGCAAGCCTCTTTTAGACTATTAGGTTACATTTTTGTCGTCGAAAACTAGCTTTGAATGTTGAGATAATCCGCTCTGATAGTTTTAATTTGCTGCCTACCTGCTATTGGTCGATCGAATAATACTTTCACACAATCGTTCTCCGCAAACCCAACCACGGTCCCTATGCCGTAGGCGGAATTGTACACCCGTTGCTGTAATCGGAACGGTTGATTGTTTGCGATCAATTTGCTACACCGTTCTTGCACATGCTGAGCTAACGCCGGCCGACTACTATCAGTTGTATTATTAATAGCGTAATGACGTTTGCTATTCTGATGATGCTGATGATAGTAATGATTTGCGCTATAATTGTTATAAGCATTATAACTATCATAACCATTATAACTACCGCTACTAGCTAACTGATCTGAATCAACTTCCTCTACCCCCTCCTCCGGCAGCTCTCGCAAAAAACGGGAACGGGTACTAATTTTATTCATACCGGAATCGCTCCAATTGTAGCGATGCTCCCGCCAGCTAAGATAGAGTTGTTTTTGCGCCCGGGTCATGCCTACGTAACATAAACGGCGCTCCTCTTCAACATCATTATCATTATTATTATACAGATTAAAATAAGCAGAACCGCCTCTATTAAAAGCCATAGCATGAGGAAAAGACCCCTCTTCCATGCCGGTGATAAAAACCACCGGAAATTCTAACCCCTTAGCTGCATGCAGAGTCATTAAACTAACTGCCGGGGTAGCTGTTGCGGACGCATCGCCGCCGCTACTATCATGACCATCATTGCGGCCAACTTCTTCTAAATCAGTATTTAAAGTTACCGCCGCCAGATAGTCCTGCAAAAGTTCGCTGGCCGTAATTGCGATATGGTCGCCTAGTGCCTGCTCCGAGGCATAATTTTCCTGTTCAAACTGGCGCATACTGGCGATCAGCTCGCGCAAATTTTCCTCCCGTGAGATGCTGCGACTTAACGGGCTAGTTGAACTATTAGCGCTGCCACTTTTGCTAGGCTGCTGGTTATCATCTTCTTTATCATCCGCCTCAAATTTTTGGTAATACTCCACTAAGCGCAGTTCCTGCTGAATATAGTTAGCTAATTCTGCTAGACTAAACTGTTCAGCTAGCTGCTGAAAACGCACTATTAGATTAAGAAAACTCTGCAATTTACTAGCCGGACCCGATCGCGACCACAGATTTTCGCTTAAAGAATAACGAATCGCCTCCATCAACGTGAGCTGCCGCTGGCAGGCCAGCAGCTGCAGCCGCTGCAGAGTAGTTTCGCCAATACCACGATTAGGTAGATTAATAATACGGGTCAGTGCCACATCATCACACTCATTACAAAGTAATTTTAAATAGGCTAGCAGATCTTTAACTTCCGCCCGCTCATAAAAACGTAGCCCACCGTAGATCCGATAAGGCACTCTCGAATTAGTAAGCAGCTCCTCCAGCACCCGCGACTGACTATTGGAGCGATAGAGAATGGCCACATCCTGCCAATGACCGCCTTGCTCCACATATTGTTTGATCTGCTGCGCGATATAGCGCGCTTCATCTTGACTGTTGGCCGCATGATAGACCACAATCGCTGCGCCACCCGACTGCCTAGTCCAGAGCTGTTTACCCAATCGATGGCGATTATGTGCAATCACTTGATTAGCGGCAGCTAGAATGGTAGCAGTAGAACGATAATTTTGTTCTAAACGAATCAACTCAATTCCCTGATAATCCTGCTGCAACCGTTGCATATTGGCCACTTCTGCCCCCCGCCAGCTGTAAATGGATTGATCATCATCGCCTACTGCCAGAAGATAAGCGTGTTGACTAAGCAGCTGAATCCAGGCATACTGCATACTATTAGTATCTTGAAATTCATCCACTAAAATCTGTTGAAATTGCTGTTGGTAATGCTGGCGCAGATCACTATTCTGTTGTAGCAGCTCAAAACAACGTAGCAGCAGTTCACCAAAATCCATCAGATGGCTGCGGCGACACAGTTCTTCGTAGCGCTGATAGATGGCTAGTTTCTGTTGCTCATGCAGACCAGAAGCTACCATTTGATCGCTACGTATCCCCTTTTCTTTACAAGCACTAATGAATTTAAGTGAACTACTAACCGGCCAAAGATTTTTGTCTAAATTTAACTCTTTGTGAATAGCGCGCAGTAGCCGCTGTTGATCATCATTATCAATAATCTGAAAATTAGCGATCAAACCCGCCGCCTGATGATGGCGTCGTAGCATGCGATGGGCCAAACCATGAAAAGTCCCGATCCACATATCATTTAATTCGCGCTCCAGCAGCTTTTCCAGCCGCTGCCGCATCTCTTTAGCCGCTTTATTAGTAAAAGTGACCGCCATAATCAGATCGGTCGAATAGCCATGCTGCACTAGCCAAGCGATTCGATGCACCAAAATTTTAGTTTTGCCGCTTCCGGCCCCGGCCAGCACTAGCATATGACCATTATCATGGGTCACCACGCGGCGTTGCTGGGGATTAAGCATGCTAAAAAGCTCTGGCTGCTCGGGTGGCGACACTGATTGCTCAAACGGCGATAATTGATTGGTATTCATATGGCCGCATTATATTGCAACGTATAACCAGATGCAACTGGTCAGCTAATCCAGCTAGCCCACTAGCCCAACGTTGGTTTTTTGCTTCCAGCTTTTCTGCTTTTGTTCGTGCAATTGTCTTTCAATTGGCATAGCTTGGATATCTGGTGTTGTTGACACTGGCTAAAAGCCGTGACAATTCGTTGATAGCCTAACTGTTGTTGCATTAGATAATTGCTGCCAAACTTAGTGATAGCATCAGAACAATGATCGGCTGTTTTTATATTCAATAACTTCATTAATTCTTCTACTAGATTAGTTGGATTAAAATCCTGCTGCAACAGTTCTTTAGCTACCGGTGCTCCAGCGACAATATTACAAAGACTTACATAGGGTACATGGACCAGCTGCTTGGCCAACCAAAACTCCCACGGCGGGAGACGATAAACTACCACCATGGGCACGCCCAATAGTGCCACCTCTAACGTGGCCGTACCTGAAGCAACTACTGCCGCTTGGCACTCTTTGACTATTGACCAGTCGGCATTACTGATAATAGTAATCTGTAAACCGATGGACTTTACTAACGGCTGCACATGAAACATGGGAATCGAAGCGGCACGCATGAGATAGAATTGCAGTTGATAAGGCGGCAGTGCAGCGCTATCCAGGTTAGCTAAGCGCACCTGCAGAGCACTGGCGGCTTGTAACATAATAGGCAGCAGTATATCGACTTCTTGATGACGGCTTCCCGGCAACAAAGCAATTTTTTTAATACATGACTGGTTATGAGTACAGTCGCCGCTATTATTGCGATCAAAATCAACTCGTTGATCACCTAGTAAACCCGCTGCCGCCAAGCGCTGCCAACTCGGATTGCCTACATAATAAGCGGTTAAGCCATGCTGCGCATAATAAGCCACTTCAAACGGCAAAATCACTGCAATGCGATCGACGTAGCGTGCAAGCTGCCGGAGACGATGCTTCCCCCAGGCCCATACCTTAGGAGGAATAAAATAACAGACCCGTATCCCCTGTCGTTTAGCTTGCTTAGCTAACCGTAGATTAAAACCGCCGTAATCCACCAGTAGTAACCAATCTGGTTTATCTGCCAGCGCCGCTACCATCCGATGCCAGGCACGCCAGAAACGTCCTAGATGATTAATAATCTGGCCCACGCCCATGACACTTAATTCAGTTTCACTGTTTATTAATAATCGTACACCCGCTGCCGCCATCGCCCGGCCACCCATGCCATAAAACTCGATCGTTTTGCCATCGCCGCTGTCGTTGCTGCTTAGCTGCTCGCGCCAGGCGGTCACTAGCATGGCTGCATGCATCGACCCAGATAGTTCACCAGCGGAAATTAGAACCCGCATCGCCTACCTACGCTGCTCTTGCTGTTGCTGCCGCTGCTGCATACGCGGTTTATTAGTAAATAACATAAACTGCTCGCTCTCGCCTAAAAAACGCCAATCTTGCAGTTGCTGATGAATTAACTTACCAGCCTGCCAATCCGATTTACGAACAAAAATGTAATAATAACCTGATAGCTGGTTAGCGCGGAGCGGTGTTACGACTGATTCTGTAGGAGCTGCGCAGAACCCCTGCAGTTGTTTGCAGGCTAATTGCGCTTCCATGACCAGGTTCTCTTTACACAGAATGGTATCGAATTTTACTACAATTTTCTGTACAAAACCTGGCCAACCACGCCATGTTTTATTAGCCGGTGTCAACTGGGTGCATTTATCTGCTAGAAAAAGACATCGATTAAATTTATTATGAGTCCACATCCAAGCTTTGGAGGCGGGTTGGTAAGCCATGCCCGGCGCCAGTTCTCCACCATCCCCCACCACCACGACGCGTCGTTGCAGATAAAAAGGCAGATCCTGAATGTAATCTTGGTAAGCGACAACGGTATCCTGCGCAGTAAGTTCCTCTTTAATTATCGGGATTAAAGGATAGATGGAGCGTCCGTTAAGATTCCATAATTCACTACCCATAATTTGCAAACTAATGAGATTACCCAGCGCGATTAAGAGTAGCGCCCAGCCATTAGCGGTACCGGCTCGACAGCAACGCCAAACCATTAGCGC
>CAVFMC010000061.1:0-6143 GCA_963623565.1 Bacteroidaceae bacterium
TCTATACATTAGGGCCGGCAATTTCGGTTTTATAGTAATATTTTTATTCTTTCTATTCGTTCGTATCGCCTTAATCGCACGATACGAGATGAAACTGCAGTTATTTGTCCATCCTAATCTCATCTTCATCACCTCCATATGCGTATTATACAGTTGGGCTGTTGCTTCTAAAGAAACATAGCGCTAAAGTCTAAAGACGGGATTTTACAAACGTGCTAGAATATCGACTATATGTCGTACTATATGTCATACAAAATAAAAAGTGATTAGTAATTAATAAAATAGACCATGCAACTATTAAACACGTTAAATAGCAATATTTTAAAACATATTAAATTTTATCCCTGGCTAATTATGCTCTTTATGGGACTCTTTTTAACCGCTAATTTAGTGGCGCAGAAAATCATTGCTCTACCCTATAGTTCTGCGCATAGCGTGCAACACGGATGGCAATTGCTATTTAACGCTGGTGATCTGGTTTTTCCATTTATGTATTTAATTAGCCTAGTAGTCACCGAAGTTTACGGTTTTACCCTCTCGCGTTATATGGTCTGGGGGGCGGCGATCGGTAGCCTACCTATTTTTGCGCTGCTGTACCTAACTATTACCGTTCCTGCGGCTGCTTGCTGGCCCCACCAGATGGCTTACCAACTAGTTTTAGGACGTACCCCTCGCATTTTAGCCGCTTCGCTTTTTTCTTTTCTGCTGGGTGAATTTTGTAGTACCTACCTCTTTGCCAAAATTAAACTCTGGCAGCAGGGTCGCTTTTTATGGTTTCGGACTAGCTGCGCTACTATCACCGGTCAATTTTTGGACAGCTATCTGTTTACTATCGCCGCTTTTGCCTATACTATTAGCTGGCGTGAAGTACTGCTACTGAGCTTTGGCGCTTGGCTAGCCAAAATGTTTTTTCAAGCCATCTGCACTCCTTTAGTCTACGCTCTAGCGTATTTTCTAAAGCAACGCGAAGGCTTAGACGTGTTCGATAAAGAAACGAATTTTAACCCCTTTAGTCATTTCATCAGCTAGTGGTTAATAGCGACCAATCCAAACACCACAACACTGCTTGGCCTACACTGGAAGGCCAAGCAGTGTTTGTGGATACATCAAATGTTTATATCCTACAATTTTCTGTTTCAGAATTTTCATCGCTTAAGTCGGTCTTTGCAATCTCAACAATCTTAGTTTTCAGCGCTTTCGCTGCCATGATTTCCTGTACATCATGAAACTTATTAGGCTGATATTTAGTCCGCTCATCAAGATAATCCCAACCAGTTTTGTTTTTGTCTTTCTCATTCACCTGAGTCATTAATTCGGCCAATACCCACGGTCGATCTGCAAACCGGTCAACTAATAAATTAGCTATGTGCATATTCCATTGAAATATCGCTTGCTGTAAACAGTTCTTGCAACCACAAAACTCACAATTAAGCACTACGCTCTTAAGACCATCAAAATCCCCAGCAAAAGCTTTAATAATACGCTCAGCCATATCGTTATCAGCATCATTAACATTCCGCCAGATTGCGAATGCAAAGAAAGACATACCACTATCCGATTCTGCCCGTCTGTTTAGAATTGATTTCAATAAATCTGGATACTGTAATATAATATCAAAAATGTTCCTAAATATTGTTGATGAACGATTATTTTGGTCTATATCTTCTCTGTACAATTCAGGACATCTTACAGAATTTGGTTCTAGCGCATAATACAAGCAAGTCACATTCTCACCGGGAATAATAAAATCAACTGCTGCTGTCAATAAAAACTTATGCTTTTTTAATGCACCCATAATTAAGCTTACTGCATTAACATCTCGCGCAGCAATAGCTTTCAATAAACCGTTGTGGCCCTTTTCATCCCGCCCGTTGACAATTGGTATTAAGAGAGATGGTCTATCGGCCACTGCACTAACAATAATCCCGTAGACTTCCGGATTTTTGTCTGCGACAGCTTGTGCCATATAAGAAAGATCTTCACTAGATTGCATCTTGGTAACATCAGATATAAAATCGTTTAATAACCCTGGACAACTGACTAAAGCAGCTGCAATATCGCCAATCACATCATGTGCCTTGTTAGCTACCGCCAGCATCAGCCAGTTACGACCTTCCGTATCATTCACCTGGCTTAATACAAGTTTAAGCAATTTTTCATGTCTAAGCAATTTTTCATGATTATCATGATCCTGTTCCTCCACTGACCAATCATCTTGGGGACTAATTATGGCAATGAAAGCAACATTATCATTCTTGATTGACCACGTCAAAAGATTAAGACCGTTCGCATCTGTTTGTTGTAAGATCAACTTAAGTAACTCGAAATTATCACGAAAATAGTTGGCTAAAGTGATAACGCGCTGATGATTATCATAATCCTCCTCCTTATGCTCCTTACTGCCAACCAAGAGCGCGACTAAATGAATTAGTTGATCCGCCGTTAAACTAGCGAGACAGCTGGGCGCAGTTTCGGTAAAAGCCTTGAATATAGCGTTAAGAAGTAATTTAATTATGGTATAATCACCATTAGCGATAGCGAGAGTTAAACAATTTTGACATTTATAATTAAAACTATTCAACGCCCCGTCTAATAAATTAGGACTATTCGATAATAACTCAGTAATATGTTCAACCACTGTAGTATTTTGTTCGCTTATCGCTTGCAATAAACCAGTGCAATGGTCACGATCGGGGCTAATTACGGCTGATCCCAATGATTGATTAGCATTCGTTAATACCTGTTCTACTAACATTGATAATCTAGTATGGGTAAAGACTACACCTAGTAACAACCAGTTCGCGAGTCGTTGATTATCTTCCTTCGTCGATTGCAACACAAACTGCTTAAATATCTCTTCATGACCGGAAAGTACATTCAATAGTAATAATACAGGATCTACATAGTGATGATTATTAGTCCACATCGCTTGCAGGATCCTATTTAAGCCATCCCGATCCACTTGATTAACCACTTGCTGCAGTAATTCCGGTTGAAAGGAAAGGGCCGCTAATAATACTCCAAAGGTTGTTAGATCGCGTCGCTGAATCAATTGAATAAAATAATTATGGAGGTACTGGACTAGATCCTGTGAATCTTGTGGATTCTGTTGGTCCTTGCTAATCTGATGACTGATTACACTAAGCTCAGTTTGAAAGCGATCGGGCGAATCAAATAAGGCATGGATAATAACCGAGTAAATTACCAGATCTTTATCATCTTTCAATTTAAGCACGTTTTGCATTAAATCGCTAAGACTATAATGCGCATTTTCCAGTGACAACAGAAATTGCTGGAGTAGTTGTGGATAATAAGATAAGGAGCGTAAAATCTGGTTGCAAGTTTCAAAATCATCACGATCACCAGCATCAATAGCCCGCATTAAAACATTGCGCCCTGCACCATCCGCATGATTTAGTGCCTCTGCTAGCAAGCCTGGATGTTCTTCTAGTAATGATAACACACAATAGAGACTTTTCTGATGACGGCCTTCAATCACCCAACAAAAAAAGTCGCGTCCATTGCCGTCTGCGTTCGGATCTGCCAAAACCGCTTTAAAAACATCATGGTGAAATACTGAAGCGCCTAAAATGGAACTTGCTATCTCGTCCTCGCTATCCTTATCATTCAGAAAGGCACGGATTAAACAGTTGCAACCATCGTCTCTTTTTTGTAATATCTCTTTCTTTAGCAGATCTGGTCGCTTTACCAACAACTCTAACTTCATTTCAATGGCTTTCTTAATCTTTTTGTCAGCGTCTCGCCAAACTAACTCCACCAAGGGCATGTCATTATCTCTTACATCAAATTCTTGCATACGTTCTACCTTTGAATATTCTTCTGATATTATTCTTGAATGTGCAATTTTCTTCCTGTACTGGCTTAAAATGTATCATCGTATAACCTCCAACACATTGACATTGTACTCGATATATATGCATAATTCAACAGAGGCAATTATAGTTATATTATGCTTATCGCACCTGTTCGTAGTTTGGCATGGTTTTTGAGCTAGCTATAGCTGACAGACAGCGATTTTTTATATAAGGCTTAACAAATAAACGAACGATATAAGCAGCGCACCTAAACATCTATTTTATAATGATTATAATATAAGCGATATCAGCACGAGGCAGTATGTTCGAGAATCCACACAACGACAAGCAGCAAGAAGAAATTAATGCCCACATCCAGCAATTTTCTAATAATGGCGAAAATGTCATGAATTTTTTTTCAGCGGGTTCAATCAGATCCTTTGTTGCGCTAGTCTTACAACCTAACTATAAAGATGTTTTGGGGACAGACGCCAATGCTGAAGCTAAACGTCAGAACTTGCTAAATCAGTTTTGTCAAATCGTCATTGAGCAAAATTGGCAACCTGGTAAGACAGTACCTGCAGACTACGCTTTTCACGATCAGCAGCAACTACAGGCGAGCGTGCAAAAATTTTTAAATAGCAGCGAGCGTGGTTATAGAACCATAGAATATTTTAACCCCAAAACCAATCAAAACGTCACTACGAAATATAACCATCGCGAGATTTTCTACTTAGTTTTAGCTGCCGTCTTTGATGATACAGCTTACCCTGAAATTAAGTCTGAGGTAACGGATGATAAAACTCAAACGGCAGACGCTCGACCACAAGAAACACAAACCACGAAAGAGGAGCAGGTAAAACAGACACAGCAGAATCGTATTTTTAGAGTTCAGTCTCTCTTTAACGCCCTCTTCGGTGAGATGGGACTCTTGCGATACGATCGTTGTCAACGTGGGGTCGAAGCCACGTTAGTGGGGATTTTAAATCATATCTATCAGGGAGCTGATTTTATCGAAGATATACTTTCTACGGTCGAATTACAGATCCGGGACAGTCTAAACATTTCACCAAGTTCAGATGGCCACTCCATGATTATCTCGCTCCAGCAAAAACAAATTAGTGAAACAACGGCGACGATGACTATCGACCCGTCATCTGAGCTGGGGCAAACAATTACGTCGATGATTAAACAGCTGGGGGCCCAAACTACCCGACTTGCCGATGATAAACCATTAATTGTCACACTTAAAGATTACGCCGCCTTTGTAGAATACTCGCTTACTTACAAGCAACTACCGCAATTTATTCTGGATCTACGTAACTACCAAATTCAGCGCTTAGCGGTGTGGTGTGTGTCCCATGGCATTTACCCAAAGAATGATCAAACTACCAACTTCTTTAGAGACAACATCGAGCTACCAATTTTAGCGATTATCAATAATGCTACTAGAGCAGTGCCATTATTTGCCGCGTGGGACGAGATTACTACCTATAACACCAAAACCGATGTCGCCAAAGCCAAACCGACCATACTGTTATGCTGCTGGCCTGAGGTATATCAGGTAGTAGCCGATGCAGTCAATTTTGATAATGCTAACCTAGTTTGCGCCGACAATAAAATCGATCATATACTAAGTTTAGCTGAATTAATTAAATTTGATCTAGAAATGAAGTTTATTAGTCAGCAGAATCCGGCATCTCTCCCGATTATGATTCTTGTGCAGCAATTGACGAACCATTTTACATCGGTAGTATCTCTCACTGATTTCTTAAACTTATCTAGCGATGATCTTGTTACATTACGCCAATTGGCTCAAACCATCCACCAAAAAGTAGTTAAACTGTACTTTGCCACCCCCCAAGAGGGCATTTGCAAATTAATTGAACTCCGCCATCTGCTCCTCCGAATAGACCCCAGCTCTTCTGCAGATACGTCGTCCCAATACACTGAAATGCGTCAACAAGTAGCCTTTTTTGAAAATTTAGCGATGCAGATGCCGAAGTTTGCTTATCATGAGTATAACGCACTGATAGACGAGTTATACCAATTTAAAAATCCTAATTTACTCACTTTCGCTTTGACGACAGAAGAACGTAATTCCTGCCGCCTCTCGCGTTTTATTATTGATAGTCTCCTACAGGCTCAGCAAATTACTGAACTGCGATTTTTATTAACCGAACCTAATCATCGTAATCGCGACTATGACATCAACCCACTGTTTACTATTCTAAGAATTAGTCGCCCCGGATTAAAACAACCGCAATTACTGATCGCTGCCGCAGAAAGGATAGAAATAATCGAGGAAATGTTGGTGCCATCATGGTG
>CAVFMC010000062.1:0-956 GCA_963623565.1 Bacteroidaceae bacterium
AGATAGAATAAATGAAAAAGAGGTGAAAAGATGAGTATCGAGCTAAAAAAAAGTAAAACCTGGCAGAATTTACAAACCGCTTTTGCTGGGGAATCACAAGCCTTCACTAAATATCAATATTTTGCGTCGCGAGCTAAAAAAGATGGCTACATTAAAATTCAGCAGCTATTTACCGAGGCCGCTAATAACGAAAAGGAACATGCCAAAGTATGGTTTAAACTGCTAAGAGGCGGCAATATTCCTGCGACGGCGGAGAATTTAAAAGAGGCAGCGGCGGGCGAGAAATATGAATGGCGCGAAATGTATCGGCAATTTGCGCAGGAGGCGAGAGACGAAGGATTTAATGAGATCGCGCGGCTGTTTGAAATGGTAGGTAAGGTAGAAGCGCGGCACGAACAGCAATTTCTAGCCACGTTGGAGGAGGAACAGCATGGTACGCTGTTTAAACAGACAGAAGAGGTCTATTGGATCTGCACTAACTGTGGTCATGTAGTGAAAGGTCTAGAGCCGCCAAAAATCTGCCCGCTCTGTGCCCATGCCCGTGATTATTATGTGATCAAACAGTAATGAATTGTTTTATACTATATATAAGTAGCAACATATATGTAAATCATGCAACGTATAAAACAAACATATAAATAGATACATAAGATACACATTGTACACATCGCGATTGGTGCTGCATCAGTTATCGAACGGGGTAGGGTGACTGATGCGGTCATAAAGTTACCGGTGTGTTAGGTAACACATATTTATTAGAATATAAACCTAACTGTAGATTGTCCTTAAAAAACCATAGAAACCATATTACATACATAAGCTATCAATATGAGTAATCGTTGCGAACTGACCGGAAATGGAGTAACTGGTCATAGTTGTATGCGACAGGAGGATTATATTAGTTGTGTGCGGTCAGGAAATGGCGCGGCAGAAGAAGTAAGAGAGCGGTGTAGTCC
>CAVFMC010000062.1:966-1790 GCA_963623565.1 Bacteroidaceae bacterium
GAATAACGGTGGAAATGCAGAGGAGAGCTTAAACGTCGAAGTTAGTAAAACTAGCGATCCGATCAGAATGTATATGCGGGAGATGGGAGCGGTAGAATTGTTGGACCGTAGTGGCGAGGTTGCCATTTCTCGGAAGATTGAAGCGGGTATTAAACATATCTTATCGGCGCTCATCGATGTTGCGGGTGAAATTCCCGCTATTTTAGAGGTCTGGCAGCAGGCACAAAATAATGAAAATGGAATTTCGGACCTGTTATTAGGGTTTTATGATATGGAAGATTGGTCCAATGGTAATAATGAAGCCAATTTACCGGATAATGATTTTGGTCTAGATGACGAACAGCAGAACCAAGACGTTAACGCTGATGCTGATGCCGTTACAGTATTAGATGTGGATCTGGACCATTATGACAATTCGCAGCTTAGTTTTCAGTCTCGTGATCAGTTGCAACTTGTTGCTGATGGCCATCTTGCGACTGATACTAGTGCTTTTATGGCGCTAGCTAGTGATGATGACAATAATGGCAGTGAGCTAGAATTGCAGAACTCAGATGATGGCGATAACGCAGATGACGATGATCGTGGCGATGAGCTAGATATTTTTGAAGTGGGACCGGATATTGAACTGGCGCGGCAACGTTTTGATGAGTTAACGCGTCTCTGGCAACGCTATCAGACTAGTTTAAAATATCATTATAAAAAGCGAGCAGTAACCGATCGTCAAGCGCTAGTGGCCTATTTTACCCAATTTAAATTCAATAGTAAATTTTTACAAAAACGCATTGACCAAGTTAAAGCATTAGCCCAGCAACTGGCTAGCGAAG
>CAVFMC010000062.1:1800-6130 GCA_963623565.1 Bacteroidaceae bacterium
CTAGCGAAGAACGGATCATCGCCGGGATCTGCATTAATAAGTTAAAAATACCGCGGCAAGTGATGCTGGAGAGTTGGTATGGTAATGAGACTAATCTGCAGTGGCTAGCTAACTTGCCAACTAAGACTATCAAGATTGATTGGGACAAGGCAGAGCCAGCTATCCTCCAGCTACGGAGTGAAATTGAACGCCATCAGCGTACGCTTATCCGTTTAACCCATCATGCCAAGATGTCGGTGGCGCTGATTCGGGAGGTAGGGCAGCAGGTGATTGCAGGCGAGCAAGAAATGCTAAAAGCCAAGCAGGAGATGATCAGGGCTAATTTACGGTTGGTGGTTTCTATTGCTAAAAAGTATACTATTCGTGGACTGCAATTTTTAGACCTGATTCAGGAGGGCAATATTGGACTGATGAAGGCGGTTGATAAGTTCGAATATCGCCGGGGCTATAAGTTTTCTACCTATGCTACCTGGTGGATTCGGCAAGCCATCACCCGTTCTATTGCTGATCAGGCGCGCACTATTCGTATTCCTGTGCATATGATTGAGACTATTAATAAGCTAAATCGGTTAACTCGGCAGTATGTGCAGGAGTATGGCGTGGAGCCATCTTCTGAAAAGCTAGGTGAATTGATGCAGCTCAGTGAAGAGAAAGTCCGCCGGATTATGAAAATTTCTAAAGAGCCGGTATCGCTGGAGATGACGGTCGGGGAAGAGGATGATTCGCATCTAGGGGATTTTATAGAGGATGATAGTATCGATTCTCCGGAAGAAGCGGCGGTGGATTCCGGTTTGCATGAGGCGATGTTAGCGGCGCTAGGTACTTTAACCCAACGTGAAGCGCGGGTGCTAATGATGCGTTTTGGAATTAATATGAATACCGACCATACCTTAGAGGAGGTAGGTAAACAGTTTAATGTTACACGTGAGCGGATTCGGCAGATCGAAGCCAAAGCTTTACGAAAACTGCGACATCCTAGTCGGGCAGAAAAACTCGAGGGCTTTTTAGCGGATGAAGGCTGATAATGGCTATCAAGCGTTGGCGCGACGCTGGAGGCCCCGTTGTTTTGAAGAAGTGGTAGGCCAAGAGGTTGCCGTTCAGACTTTGCAACGTGCGCTTGCGAGTGGGAAACTCCATCATGCCTATCTATTTACCGGCACTCGTGGGGTAGGCAAGACTACGCTGGCACGACTACTAGCCAAAGCGCTCTGCTGCTGTCAAGGGGTGAGCGCGCATCCCTGCGGAGTCTGCGAGCATTGTCAAGCTATCGATCGCGGCTGTTATCCAGATCTGGTTGAAATCGATGCTGCTTCCAATACTAAAGTTGAAGATATTCGAGAACTACTCTCGCAAGTACAGTTTCTGCCGTTAGCCGGTCCCTTTAAAATTTATCTGATTGACGAAGTGCATATGCTGTCAACCTACAGTTTTAATGCCCTGCTCAAAACTTTAGAAGAACCTCCAGCACATGTTAAATTTATCTTAGCGACCACTGATCCGCAGAAATTGCCAATAACCATTTTATCTCGGGTTTTACGTTTTAATCTCCGGTTTTTAAATGATCAACAGGTGGCGCAGCAGTTAACTAAAATTTTACAGATGCCAGAGCAAGATGGAGGGCTAGGAATAGCTTATGAGTCGGAAGCGGTTGCCATGATCGCCAAAGCGGGTAATGGCAGTATGCGCGACGCCTTAACTCTCTTAGATCAAGCGCTGGCTTACGTGGGATTGGTAGAAAGCGATGAGAACGGCGGTAACAATGCAGGTAGTGTGGTTAGCGGTGATCTGCCGGCTACCAGATTAACGGTCGAAAAAGTAGTAAAACTGTTAGGCGTGGCTAGTGAACAGCAGTTGTGGCAGTTGCTAGAATCTCTTCTAACCGGTCAAACGACAGCATTGTTTAGCTTGCTAGAGGCGATGGCTAATCAGGCGGTCGATTTGGCCACGGTAGTCGACGAATTGTTATTAGCGCTGCAACAATTAGCTTTGGTGCAGCTGGTGCCCGCTTATCAGCAGCAGATTCCTGATGAACAGCGATTAGCTCGACTTCATGCTTTAGTTAATCATGCCACGCCCGAACAGCTGCAACTCTATTATCAGATTTTACTATTGGGTAAACGGGATTTAACTTGGGCCGCTAATCCACGTAGTGGGGTAGAGATGCTGCTGCTGCGCTGTTTAGCTTTTAAGGCAGTAGAATTAGAAACTGCGGTTAGGCAGAATGGCAAGAATGGTCGGCCGCAGTCTGAGCGTTCACCCCAGCGCAGGCTCTGTCACAGTCAACAACGGCCGCAGCATCCACAACAAACACAACAAACACAACAACCGCTGCAGCCACAGCAATCACCGCAGTCACCACAACAATCGCAGCGGCAACTAGATTGGCCGCAATTGCTCAACCGCTTACCCTGCACCGGGTTAACTCGTACTCTGCTGACTTATTGTGTTTTTGATAATCTGCGCGATGGAGTGCTTAATCTACTAGTGGATCCTCAACACAAAGCGCTGGTCAACGCGACGCATCTTAAGCGGATTGCTGAAGCGATTAAATTAACTACCGGTCAGCAGTTGGCGGTCACTATTACCGTAGGTAGCCGCGATTTAGACACTCCAGCGGCGCAACTGGACCGCCAGACTCAGGAACAGTTGCAACAGCTGCAACGTCAAATGGCGCAAGATGAGATGGTGGTGGCTATGCAGCAAGAGCTAGGAGCTGAATTTAATCCTGAACAGGTGTATCTGGATGGGCAACGGACTAGGCAGCAATAACTGGATTAACAAGAAAGACACTTGCCCATTAAATTATAAAATCATGATCAGACTGGCGTGCCCGACAGGATTTGAACCTGTGACCCTCGGCTTAGAAGGCCGATGCTCTATCCAGCTGAGCTACGGGCACCTACAGGTGATTGGTGGAGTTGAGGAGGATCGAACTCCCGACCTCCGCATTGCGAACGCGGCGCTCTCCCAGCTGAGCTACAACCCCATCAGTTTCCCTTATACAGTAACTTAAAAAGAGTGAATTGTAAAGAGTTAATAGTAGATTATTAGTCGTAACATATGATAAATATAACGCAGTCTAAATTCGCTCGTAATCTCACCATTATCGTAGGTTTAGGCGCGACCGGTTGGTCAGTACTACGTTTTTTGCTTTGGCAGCAGGAATCGGGGGCGGAATATTTAGTCCTAGATAGTCGTGATCAGCCGCCATATCTGGCGCAGCTGCAGCAGCTCCAACAGCAATATCCCCAGATTCATAGCGTGGTGGGAGCGGGGGCGCTAAACATCATAAATACACCTGGATTAGCGCAGCGTCTTATCCAGGTGGTACTAAGTCCTGGCGTGGCGCGGCAACGACGCGCTTGGAAGCGGATGATGGGCGATGGCGGCCGGGTGCTCAGTGATCTGGATCTGTTTACGCAATATCTCCAGGCGCATCATTTGACGCCTACCATTATCGCTATTACCGGTTCTAACGGAAAAAGCACCGTAACTACTTTGGTTGGCCAGCTATTACAGCAGCTAGGTTATCAGGTGGCGGTTGGCGGTAATTTAGGAGTACCGGTGTTAGAATTCTTGACTGGCAATGACCCTAATACTAAACAACGCCGGACTAATTGCTCGCCATACGATTATTATGTTTTAGAGCTCTCCAATTTTCAGCTTGAATTAACCCAGCAGTTAGTACCCAACGTGGCGGTGCTACTCAATATTTCTCCTGATCATTTGGATAGTTATGCTACTTTTGACCAGTATATTGAAGCGAAACTACGGGTTTTTAACCGTTGCCAATCGGCGGTGGTTAATAGCGATGAACTGGTGCCTGGTGGTGATGGCTATCAGGGCTATGGCCGTACACAGCTTCGCTTGCCGCAGCTGTGTACCAGTTTTGGCCGGCAGGGAGATTTTACAGTTCGTGATGGGCAGATTTATTATAATGATAATGATTGTTGTAGTTATAATGATGATAATAAAGTTATATGTCGCAGCACAGAGTTGAAATTACATGGCGAACATAATCTATATAATGTCGCTGCTAGTTTGGCGGTGTTAAACAATTTAAGTGCTTTGCGTCTATTGCCGATATTAAATAGCGCTGTGACTGCTAATTACACTACAACTTCCGCGATCGAGCAGGTCTTGCCTAGGTTACGTAATTTTTCTGGTTTGCCTCATCGGATGGAGTGGGTTGCAGAATTTAATCAGGTGCAATGGTTTAATGACTCTAAGGGCACCAATGTGGGCGCAACATTGGCTGCACTGCAAGGTTTAGCAGCTACCCTGCACCCGCAGGGAGGTAAAATTGTTCTGATTTTGGGCGGTGTAGGCA
>CAVFMC010000063.1:0-5998 GCA_963623565.1 Bacteroidaceae bacterium
AGAAGCTGATGAAATAACGCAACCAGCAATTCCAACAAGAACAGGCACAAGCCCACAACTATACTTAATGCTACCATGCTGAACAACCACCTATCGTCTTCGTTCCATTGTGCAAAAAACCGCTTACGTTTATGTCATCACTTGCTCGATTTGTAGAAGACCAATCATCCGTCCGCACCTCACTAAACTCTTCTACGTCTGCAGAAAACGAATCATTCATACGCACCTCACCAAAATTTCCTATTAAACTGCATTTGCATAACCAGTTGATTAGACCGGTTGGCTCTTTTGTTCCTCATATTGGAAATCATGATCAAAAAGCGTCATAATGCAAGTAAAAATCAGCACGATGAACTGTTATTCACAGTCCTTATCTTTTCCTCTTGCATTACTAAAAATAAACCGGTCATTTATATATATTTATATTAAGTGAACGATAGGAAAAAATGCTTAGCGTATGTTAAATAGAGAGATAAACGGTTGGAGGATGAACAACATCTATAAAAAAACAGATCATTTGGAATAAACGATTAAATGGAACAAAAGAAAGTTTATTTCGCAACTAGTCTAACAAAATTATTACCGAGAAAAAATATCTACACCCAACTATCTAAAAGTTTTACAAAAACTAACGTAATCACCACACCCAGCACGCCAAAATATTGTAGATGCCGTTTTAAGCGGCGTACGGTCGGTTGAGCGGGGCTACGCCCGTGTGTTGCGCACCCCTTACTTAGCCCCACCTCGCTAAAAGCCAGCGGCAGCGAAATTATGATCGTCAAAACACTAAATATCAGCGCAGCGATAATCGCGCTGGTCGGCGAAGAAAGTTGCAGCCAGTTCCAACGCGCCAGTTGTGGATAAAAACCTATCAACATCGCGGGTACAATTAGTAAGCATTTAGCCGTATCACTAACAATGCTAAAGGTTACTAGCGCCCCACGCACCGCTAGCAATCGCTGTCCAATCTGAAAAATCAGCGGTAATTTACTACAGGAACTGGCATCCAAGGCGATAATATCCGCTACTCTTTTAATTTGGTTATCCACATGATTAGTGCTGTTAGTATTGACGGCGATTGCTAAATCCGCCTGCGCCAACGCAGCCACATCGTTTAAACCATCCCCAATCATCGCTACCATCTGCCCCTGACGCTGCGCTTGCTGCACGAGTTGTGCCTTAACCGCCGCACTAGCCGCACAGCTATACTCTGTTATTCCTAAATCACTCGCGGTTCGCTCAACAGTTAAAATATTATCACAGCTAATTAACTGAACACGTAAACCCAACTGCGAAAAACTGTCTGCCAGATTGATACTGGCGTTTTTTAAATGATCGTGGAGCTGCACTACCCCATAAATCCGCTCGGTATCAGCGATAATCAGCTCTCCATCGCCCACCTGCGCTATCGCCTGCAACTGTGTCTGGAGCTGCTCACCTGCCGCCTCCCAACCCTGCAGACAAAAGCGCTGAATCGATTTAGCTGAACCCCAGCGTAGCGGCACTCTATGTGGCGTCCCATCAAGCTGCTGAACGGTAAGCATAACGCCAGTTAATTGATGGAACGTATCCAAAAAAACATCTGAAACATTGATGCGCTCACCTAGCTGGGACACCGCGTTATCCTGTCGATCATTATTGTATTGTGCTAACCAATGCTTGGCTAGCAGCACCAAACTACTGGCTTCAGCACTACTATCCTCAGCCAGAGCGTTAGTAATTACCTGCGCTAACTGTACCCGCGTAGTCGGGTAAATCGGATCAAAACCAATCGCCGATCGGTAGCCACAAGTCACCGTGCCGGTTTTGTCCAGTAACACCGCATCGATCTCTCCAATACGATTTAATACCTGGCTATTTAATAGCAGCAACCGCTGTTTAAGTAGTTGCCACACCCCCACCAGATTCACTGCCGGCAATAGGGATGCTACGGTGGTAGGCATTAAACAGACCCAAAAAGCCAGTAGTAAATTCAATGATGATACATAATCTGTCGCTAGCGCCATATGAACAGGATTATAAGCAGGTTTTTTGTAGACAATCACTCCCAGTGTCAGCACTACCGGCAGCACACTTAATGCGCAAAATAGCAATAATTTCTCTAGCAGATAATCATGTGACAGAGCGGAAGAGGCTTTCCAAGAGTTAACAGTCATTACCGGTTGAGTAACTTTTAAGAGCAACCTGCCAGCAACAATTTTAGTCCCTGCCCTCACCTGCTCTAATTCTGATGTCGATACTGCGTCCAAATTTGTACCTGGAGCTGCGTCTGCCGTCAGCTTTTGCGCAGCCCCACGCATTACCGTTTGCGTTTCACCAGTCAGATTAGATTCATCTAGCAGCGCGCTACCGGCCATAATTTTACCGCTCACCGGCAGCACGGTTCCTGGGTGCACTAGAATATAATCTCCCGATGTCAGTTGGTCAAAAGCCACTAGTTCAAACTGTTGGGGCTGATAGCCAAACTCCGCGCGTTGTTGTTGCTGCTGCTGACCTTGCAGTTTAGAATCACAGTCATGATCTCGCTGCAGATTGTAGTTACTATCTTTGCGCCGCAGACGCTGCACATAACCATGCTGCCTATGGGTTAACTGTAACTGGCGCTCCGCCTGCTGCCCCTGATAAGCCACTACAGCTTCCATTAGCGCGCTGAGAATTAGCGTCATCCAAAGCCAAAAACTAATCTGAAAATTAATTGAATTAATCGCACGCAGCGAACCAACGCTGGTGACCTGTGGTCTCTGTAGAAAGGTTATCAGCGTACAAAGACTAGACAATAAAGCGATAATAACCATCAACAACAATACATAATTACGTTGACGGCATAGTTGCACCGGATTAAGTTTAGTGAGCACTGAACGAGCTAAGACAGGTAGAATACCAGCCACCCGCCCCAAGCTATTATTGCGTTGGGAGTACCGCTCACACTGACCAGGGCGGTAGTGCTGGTCCCCCCTATTCAACATGACTTGCCCCTAACATCAGCATCGGCGCAATAGCTGGCAGATTTAAAATGATCACAAAAGCTAGCAACATCAACACACGCGGTGGTGATTTCACCAACAAGAATAGCGACTTGGTTTTGACAGTTTGGATCTGGGACGCCTGTTGTTGCAACAGCTGAATCAGCTGGGTAGCCACCCAACCGGTCAAGCAACTACCCAGTAACATGCATAAAGTTCCAGCGCCTAGCGGCAGTGATCCAGTCACCGGCGCCAGAGTGATAACACTACCATTATTCTGCAGCATGGATAGATAGTAATAAAAAATCGGCATTAATTGGTGCAACCCAAAATGGTTAACCGGCGTGATACTGATCTGATAGAGAGTAAGTAGCAGCGCCACCACGGAAGGTAGCACTAGCAGTGTCATTAGCCAGAAAATCATCGCTAGGGTAAGGGTTTTACTGTTTAAATTAGTTAATTTCGCCACCATCAGCTCCAACCAAATAAAAGCCACTAACAGATAGCAGATAGTATTAATTAAGCCATAACCGTTACTACCCCAGAGTAAATTACTAAACAGTAGATTGCAGGTAGCCAGTAGCTGACTACTAGCGCTAAGTGTACGTAGCGGCACCAAACTACTACCCAGAGAAGTTGCGGTAGCCACAGGCACGCTAAGCCAGCTGAGTCCTCCTGCCTGGGAGTTACATCCGGACTCGCTAAGCGCGACCAGCATCACTTCACCACTAAACAGGATTATCATCACCCATAACAAGCTGCGGCTAACGATTCTGCCGTTGGGATAATAGTTCAACAACCGCACTAACCCGGCAGGGATTAAGAGAACCGCATAATACTGAACAATGAGCAGCAATTGATCGGCCGGCGTCAATACTTTTGGCCGCGAATGTGGCGATGGTTGCTCCTGCCCATGATTATCAGCAGAACTCTTGGTCGCCGGTAAGAACGGTTCATATCCACTCGCAGTAACGATACTACAAGCGGTAGTAAAAGCGAACCGATAATTGATATAATGATCATGCTGACTAGAACAGTTCACAAAGAGCGGAGTTAATAGCAGCACTAACGGTACTAATAGATAGCAGAGCGTACGAATAATATAAACCGGCAGCACTCCACCTGCCCGATCCCTGCCCCAGATGCTCTCTATTAACAGTACCGCTAAACTGATACCAGTAGCAGCCATTACCAGTCCTAGCGGAATTAACAGCAACAGCCGACCCCATCCATGTTCGATGGCCGCTGGCGTGCCATAATGAAAACCGGTATTAGTCACATAGGATAGTGCTAAATTAAACAGTTTTCTCCATTCCAATTGAGTGATTCTATTTAAACTAAATAACTGCTGGTACCAAGAAAATGATTTCACGGGCATAGTGCTAGGCGTAGCGTTCCACCACTCCCAGCCCAGCGTAGCCACGATTACGATGACTAGACAAGCGCTGAACAGTTTGAACCACGTACGTACAATATGGTAACTATTACCACTGCCCTTAGAACTAATGTCGCCCGGCGCCACATTATGAAGACTCAGCATCCGACATAGCAACCGTTCGATCGCAAAAAAACGCCCCTGATAAGTCGCGGCGCTACTTCTATATAAAAAAGCTAGCCAGCGCCCTAAACCGAAGACTAACGGTAATAATCCGATCCAAAAACAGAGTAGCTGTAGTAGCAGCGCGTTAAATTTATTAAACATAAAACTCACTAAACAACGACTACTACAGCTACTACAACACGCCTAACTCTAATTTAGCCTGCGTAGAGAGTCGCTCATAACTCCAGGGTGGGTCAAAAACGATCTCAATGCGCGTCTCCGCTATCTCCGCTAGCGTCGCCAGCTGGTTTTTAATTTGCGCAATAATTAGATCCCCCATACTACAAGCGGGATTAGTGAAAGTCATCTTAATCAGCACCTGATAGGTTGGCTGGGCAGGATCGGCATCCGCCATCGGCAGCAGTTGTAGATCGTAAATTAAGCCTAATTCAACAATATTAACTGCTATTTCGGGGTCGTAGCACTGACGTAGCTTAATCCAAACCCGATCTAGTAGTGGTAAATGTTGAAAAGCCGGATCAAGTTCAGCTGGTGATTGCACGGCGGTCTGAGCCTGTTGATACTGATAAGACTGCTGCTGCCATGGCCAAAATAGCTCATCACACTTCTGATTATTATCATTATTAGCCTCATCAATCGCCGGCATCGACGTAGACGGCTCCATTGGCTTGCCTTCTACCGAGACCAGCTCTAGCGCTTCGCGATCCTGCGGTTTAAACTGATAAGTACGCCCCTGAAACATAATTAGACCACGGGACGCCCACCATAGCAGCTCCGTTCCCGCCGCCAGCATAGTAGGCGTATTAAATGGCATTTCAAACAGCTCTAGATCCCTCCGCGTACGGGCTAGTAACCAGCTATCTTGTGATACCTGACTATTCATCGACTTTACCGGTGAGTAATTGCCGTAGGGCGTGCCAACTTAATGTAGCGCATTTGACGCGCATGGGAAAAGCTCGTACCCCCGCTAGCGCGCTCGCTTTACCTAAATTTAGGGAAAAATTAGGATCTATCACTGCAGTCGTTTCCCCCGTAGTTACTAACTGTTGCAATTGTCCTACTAATGCTAGCCCCTGCCTAACGGTTTTACCTTTAACTAGATCAGTCATTAGCGACGCCGAAGCGGTCGAAATGGCACAGCCACTACCGTGAAATTTAATATCTTCAATGATCCGCTGATCGTTATTAGGAGCGTCCTGCTCGCCATCGGTGGTCAATAATAAATAGATAGTAAAACGATCCCCACAGAGCGGATTAAACGCCTCTAGCTGCAGACTAGGCTGGGCTAACTGTCCAAAATTATGGGGTTGCCGACTATGATCAATAATCAGCTGTTGATATAATAGTTCCAGCGGATTGTCATTCATATAACTTATAACATACACATATAGTTTATCAGTAAAATATTAGTAAAAGCAGTAAAATCGCGTGTCCTCTTCCGCTGTCACTTATCACTAGTTTTATTTATACCACC
>CAVFMC010000064.1:0-2307 GCA_963623565.1 Bacteroidaceae bacterium
CATCACCGCCTGCACCTCGAGCGGCTGCACGGCGGACTGCTCAACTCCCTGCACTCGCCAGTGCAACATAAAATGGCCACTTAGCATCAAATTGGCGCGCAAAGTTTGCGCCCCTTCTAGAATGATTGTACAACGACCAATAGCTGGTGAATTAGCTACGCAGCTTAAGTTTAGCCGCGGCTCGCCATCCACTGTAGTTTGAGTCAAAGTCCACTGTCCCGGCTCAGCTAGCGACCAACTGACCAGCTGTCCCTCGCGAAAGAGAAGATAATTACCATAAGTGATTGCGTAACTATCCTTCACCTGCAGCTTGGTACCCATCATGCTGGCCATTAGCTGCAGAATCGGCCACGTAGCATTGACCGGACGTTGCGAATGCTGCTGCAAGCGTTGCCGCCAAGTCGTTGCTTGGGTGCGCCACTGGTCTAATAGCGTCACTAAGCAACTAGGATCCGCCTCCAACCGCTCTTGTTCTAACAGCATGCTACAACCCTGTTGCTGAAAGTAATTAGCGTTTAGCAACTGATCACCCCGGCTACTACGACTGCCCAACGGCACTAGAATATGGGGTTTAGCTAGGTATAATAGTTCATAAATACTAGTAGCCCCTGCCCGCGAAAGTACAATATCCGCCGCCTGGAGCAAGCGAGCAAACTGCTGGCCAACATAACTAAATTGCTTGTAATTAGACTGTTGCAACTCCGGTACCATACCCCCCGCGTTAGCGCTCCCACGGCCGCAAATATGTAAAATACGAAACCGCTCCAATAGTTGCGGCAACACCGCCCGCACTGCCTGATTGATCTTAGCTGCCCCTAAACTCCCACCAAAAATTAGCAGCAGCGGCTTCTGTGAATCGCTACCGGGCAGCAGTTGGTTTTGTAGCTGTGCGCGCACGGCCGCTGCACCACTATTTAGTTGATCCTCCTGCTGCCGTAGTTGATCAAATTCAGCTCGCAGCGGAATCCCTAGCGCCTGCGTTTTATCTTTCCATTTCGCAGGAATACGCTTCAGTGCGGCGTGAAAACTTACTATAATGCGATCCGCCCAGGCAAAAGCCATGCGATTAGCTAATCCCACGCTTAAATCTGATTCATGTACCACCACCGGAATAGCTAATAATTTGGCCGCGATAGTGACAGGCAAGCCTACGTAGCCGCCTTTAGAAAAGAGCAACTGGGGCGCAAATTTTTTTAGATAGTAAAGCGATTGCAATAGACCATAAACTACTTTAAATGGATCGATTAAATTTCGCCAACTCCAATACCGGCGTAATTTGCCGGTGGCGATAGGATAATACACTACCTGCGTGGCCAGCGGTTGCTGAGCAATTAAATCACGTTCAATACCATGGTAGGAACCGATGTACCCAATCTGCCAGCCCTGCTGTAAGGCGGCCGTCATCAGCGCCAAATTAGGTAACACATGCCCTGCGGTACCACCACCGGTAAACATCACGCGATAGGGTTTAGCGCCATCGCTAGTGACCTGCTGCTCGATCATATCTAAGTTATTTGTATCACTCCCCTGAGTGTTCTTAATAATCATAACTATTCGTTTACATCATCACTGCGTTGTTCGACTCCTAATTTATTCATTAACTGCGCTAATTCCTGGGAATTATTAAATTTGATGGTAATCTGCCCGCTGCCCTGCTTCTTGCCTAATTTAACCTGTATCTGCTGGGAGCGTAGATCCAGTCGCTGTGCTAAATGGCTAGTTAAACCCGCTAGATTATAGACACTGGCGCTAGCGCTGGTGTGATCCTTCTGACTCGCGACCGGAGCCGCCGCCTGGGTTAATTTTAGTTTAATGGAATTAACTAGTTGTTCGGTGGCCCGTACCGTCAGCTGCTGGGTAGCCACCCGCTGCGCTAATGCCAACTGCTGCTCCGGATACTGATTCAACGCCAGCAGCGCTCGTGCTTGCCCCATCTCTAGCTGTTGCGTCTGCAATAGCTGCTGCACTGCTGGTGGTAGCTCCAGTAATCGCAGTAGATTACTAACGCTTACTCGCGATAGGCCAATTAGCTGCGCGGCCTGCTGATGGGTCAAATGAAACAACTGTACTAACTTCTGCAGCGCCTGCACCACCTCCCAAGTGGTTAGATCCTCCCGTTGCAGATTTTCAATCAGCGCCAGGGCAGTCGCCTGTTGATCCGTTAAAGGGCGAATGGTAACCGGAATAGTGGCTAGACCTGCTAGCTTAGTCGCCCGCCAACGACGTTCACCCACTACGATCTCATAGCGCTGGGCGGTCGTCTCCGTGCTCTGCGGCGGCAACGGTCGCACCACCAATGGCTGTAGC
>CAVFMC010000064.1:2340-5978 GCA_963623565.1 Bacteroidaceae bacterium
ACCAATGGCTGCAGCAGCCCATGTTGCCGAATGGATTGCGCCAGGGTCTCTAATTCTGCCGCATCAAAATGGGTCCGCGGCTGATAGGTGCTCGGTTGCAAAGCGTCAATAGCGATTTGCCGCACTCGAAAAGTATCTTTCGGATCATCGGCTGCTGGCTGCCGCTGATTACGAGCGTCACTCAGCTGATCAGCTATCTGATTTTGCATCTTAGCGGCATCCTGCTGAGTACTAGGGTAATGTAGCTCTAACTGAACATGGCTAAGTAGCCGATCCAAGCCCATGCCAATACTATGTTTTTTACTCATGCCTGCGCTCTAAATGTTCTTATTTCTCATGGCCGACCAACTATCCTCTACCCGCTTGCTGATCCCGCTTCACCAACTCTTTAGCTAAGTGCAGATAGGCTTGGGCACCGGCTGAATAGCGATCATAAAACAGTGCTGGCTGCCCACTACTCGGTGCCTCCGCTAATCGCACGTTACGAGGGATAATAGCGCGATAAACCAGCGCACCAAAGTGCTGTTCAAGCTGCTGCGATACCTCCAGTGTAAGCCGATTACGCGCATCGTACATGGTGCGCAGCAGCCCATTGATAGCTAGCTGCCCGTTCACCATCCGCAACGACTGAATCACTTTAGAAATAGTTACCAGCCCCTCTAACGCGTAATATTCACACTGCACCGGCACGATCACCCCCTCCGCCGCCACTAAACTATTGACGGTTAGTAGATTCAGTGAAGGCGGGCAATCAATAATAATATATTCAAAATTAGGGATTACCGGAGTCAGCAGTTGAATCAAACAACGCTCCCGCTCCTCTTGATCCATTAAATGCATTTCTGCTTCATTAAGCTGGATGTCCGCGGGCAGCAGCTGATAACCAAAAGGAGTAATCCGGATCAACGACGCTAGTTCTCGCCGCCCCATCAGCGCCGCTTCGATCCCGCACTCGCCATGCTCGGTATCTAATTTGACTGCGCTACTGACTGACCCGTTACCCTGCGGGTCCATATCAATTAAGAGCGTTGACAGCCCTAGATCCCCTAATCCGGCGGCCAAATTAACCGCAGTGGTGGTTTTGCCCACACCCCCCTTTTGGTTAGCTACCGCTAAAATTTTGCCCATGGTTATTCTCTATCGTTCATCACTTCTATTTATGTCATTTATGTAATCGATCTTACCTGCACCCATTACCTATTCTATTATATGACACTAATGAGTATTAGGCAAATGTCGCCATGCGTACCAATAGCAAGCGGCGTGAATGCTGATTAAACCTGATCTTGCTGATGATGGCCGACCGGTAGGACCTATCTAACGCTGCTCGCCCCGCAGCTCATGGAGGTTTAAAATCCGCTGATTCCGTGAACCACGAAAAGCCAGATTCAGATCACGCTGAGCCAAGATAAAGGGACCATCAATTAAAATATCCAATCGAGACAAAAAAAGCGCGATAGCTGGATTCTGTTGCGCCAGTTCCAGCAGCCGTTCATAAGTAAAGCCGGTATACGCTAGATAATTAAAATGGGCTAGCGCCGGTTGCGCACGCAATTGGTCGATCACCTCGATGCAGGCACGCGGCTGCAAAAAGGGCTCGCCGCCACTAAAGGTTATTCCCGCTAGCCATGGGTGCTGCGTAATGGCGGCTACCGTATCCTGAATCGAGCGCAGCTGACCTCCATTACGATCATGGGTCTGGGGATTATGACAGCCTGGGCAATGATGTTCGCAGCCCTGCAAAAACAGCACATGCCGAATACCCGGGCCATCAACCACGCTCTGGTTAATCACCCCAGCTAAGCGAATTAACACCGGGCGGCTAGTAGTCAAATAACGCTCTTCTGCCGTGGGTAAGAGGCTCTCGGCAGACTGAGCGTCAGGCTGATTGTTAGGCTTAGCGCTAAGTTCTTGGTTATTCATCGTCATCGTTTATTTATCATCGAACTCATGATCAAATTCACGACTATAAAAATGACTCACCCGTTGATGTAGCTCCTGCAATTTGCCTTCATTAAAGCGATCTTCAGTGCTCAGGTAACCAGTAATACGTCGTACCCGACGAATCTGATTGCTACCGCACTCTGGACAGCCATCCTCAATCACCCCATAAAAACCGCAATTATCGCAGAAATCAAAAGGAAAATTCATCCCGGCGTAACCCATATCTGCCTCCCGCATCCAATTAATAATCTGCTCTAGCGCATCTAGATTATGAATCGGGCTAGCGTCGAATTCCACGTAGCTGATATGCCCAGCGTTAGTGTACTTATGATAAGGCCCTTCTAGTTTAATTTTATCCCGAATGTCGATCTTGTAACTTACTGGTACATGGAAGGAATTGGTATAATAGGCTTTATCGGTCACCCCTGAAATCTTACCGTAGACTTTAGCATCCATCTTGACAAACCGCCCGGATAACCCTTCGGCCGGAGTAGCTAGCAGACTATAGTTAAGATCGTATTCTTCGGCGAAGCGATCCACACAATCCCGCATGAATTTAACGATCTCTAGCCCAAGCTGCTGCGCCTGTGCACTTTGACCATGATGCTGCCCAATTAGCGCTACTAGGGCCTCAGCCAGACCAATAAAACCAATAGACAGCGTACCGTGTCGAATCACCGCTTCGATTCGATCATCCATACTTAGTTTTTCAGCATCCAAATATAAATGTTGTCCCATTAAGAACGGCATATCCCGCACTTTTAGCGCCGCCTGCACCTTAAAACGCTGGTACAGCTGCTCGGCGGCCTTAGTCATTATCTCCTCCAACAAGCGATAAAACTCGGTGAGGTTCTTGCCGGCACGAATGGCTAGTCGCGGCAAATTAATGGTGGTAAAACTTAGATTACCACGCCCTTCGCAAACCGACGGACCACAGCGATTGGCCGCCACCCGAGTGCGACAACCCATATAACCTACTTCTTCCCCATCTTTATCACTAAAGGGCTTATTGAAGCTGGAATCCATAAAGCTAAAAGTAGGATTCATCCGTACTGCCGCCACTTCTATAGCTAATTTTAACAGATCATAATTCGGATCCCCGGGACGTAAATTAATCCCCTCTTTGATTCGAAAAATAATGTTTGGGAAGATAGGGGTTTCGCCATGCCCTAGCCCCTTTTTATAAGCCAGCAGCAGCTGACGGGTCACCCGTCGCGCATTCTCGCTGGTATCGGTCCCTAAATTAAGGCTAGAAAATGGCACCTGGGCACCGGCGCGGCTATGCATACTATTTAGATTGTAAACTAGCGCTTCCATAGCCTGATAAATCTCTTCGTCGCTAGCGTCAAAGACAAATTGAGCCATATCCCGATCGAAATAGGGAATACTCTGACCACCATGCATATCGTTCTGCGAGCTCTGGATGATGATCGCCGCCAGTGCCGCTGCCGACCCAATTCGCTTAGGCGAACGAATAAACCCATGACCGGTATTAAACCCATGTTGCAGCAGCTTGCCTAGTGGAATCTGCACACAAGTTAAAGTAATACCGTAAAAATCTAGATCATGAATATGAATATCGCCATTTTCATGCAGCTTAGCAAAATCACGGGAAATTACTCGGTTCAGATAATAAAATTTAGCAGCGACGCTAGCAATCTGCAACATTTTAGCGGAAGGCGAATTGGAGATAT
>CAVFMC010000065.1:0-392 GCA_963623565.1 Bacteroidaceae bacterium
GTGTTGCGCAAGCCTAGCTAGTCGCGGTATCGAGGGGCGGGGTTATTGCAGTTACAGCGAACCGGTGGCGGCGGCGACAAAAAGTTGCTGCGATAGCGTTAACGCTGGTGATAATATGGCAGACGTTAAAAGCGAGCGGTGCGCCTGTGAAAAGGAGTGCATCACCGAGACGCTGACCAAATGTGCACTTAAATTAGCTAAGCATATCGAAGCTAAAGCGTTAGTATTGTTTAGTCATAATGGGGATTTAGCCACGCGGATTGCAGCTCATAACCGTTCGGTTCCGCTGTTGGTATTTACCGATTGTGAACGGACCTGGAGTAGTTTAGCTTTGTCGCGTAATGTACGTTCTTTTTTAATACCTAAAAAGGGGAATTGTGGTTGTCAAGAGC
>CAVFMC010000065.1:402-5880 GCA_963623565.1 Bacteroidaceae bacterium
AGTAACTGTTGTAGCCAGATGGCGGCATCCACTGAACCGTCGACCTGTTGTGATGGTAAGAGCAAAGGGCATGATTGTTCCGAGAACTGCCGTTGCTTTATCGATTACCTGCTCGAACAAGGGGTGGTTACGGAGGGTGATCGGTTAGTGATGGTTGGTAAATGTTGCTGTAAAGGTGAGTGTCAGACTAAATGCTCAGAGTCGCAGCAATCGTCACAGTCTCAAGAGTGTTGCGACCAGCTGAAAAAGAAACCAGCTTATGCCAATACACTCAAAGTTATCATTGTGTAACGGCAATAGTCATCGAGGTACAGAGCACTAGCTACTAATATTTGTAATGGTAGATCATGTAACATAAGGGAGGCCATAATTAGCAATGTGGATTAAACTGTTATTTATCATCATGGCAATGTTTTTTACCTGGCAATTATGGCGCTTCCTAAAGTATAATCCGGAGGCGTTATCCGAAGATAATGTCAAACGTAGTCTACCGGTGTTTGGCTGGTTAGCGCTGTTTTTAGTTGTAGTGATAGCGATCACAATATGGATTGCAAGAAGTTATGGCTAGTCAGAGCGTGAATAGTGCACAGAGTTTAAAAAGCCAACGGCATCAGCCGCAGGATGCAAATGGGCTGCGTGTACGTGGTGGACTTACTAGTGATGCCTTAATTATGGCTGCATGCTGTAATCAAGATAATGCTTGCATCAAGCGGATCGTAGCTACTTTTGCGGTCAATAATCCTCATAATGCTACGGCGCTTAAACTCACTGAACAGCTGGCAATGGTTGTTGTGCATCCACTGCACTTACTTAGTAGCGTACTGGGTTTTGTGCGTAAATTGCGCAGTATTAGTATTACTAGTAAAGAATTGCGTGCCAAAATTAAAGAGGAGGTTCAGCTGATTAATTCTTTATTGGAAATGGTAGCGACAGTTAGTGGCGGTGCTAATGGAAAGCAGGAGCAGCCCAGCGATGTGCCGGCGACGCAAACTAATGAGAATATGATTTTTATTTTAAAACAGGAGTTGCAGAATCTATTTTGTAGTGATGAGGAACTAGTTAGGCAGGAGAAAAACATTAAAAACGTTTTGAGACAGCTTAATCAAGGCACACAGGAAATTTTGCAAAGTTATGCAGAACAGGTAAAACAACATGCACAGGCGTTATTAGCCACGATTACTAGTAAGAGCGACGCTTCAACGGGGAAGCCATCGAGTATCACGCTTAATATACAGCAGCCAGAGCAGTTTTTGGCTGATTGTTGTGTGCAAAACATCAAAGATACCTGCGATAATCGCGATAATCTAGTCGAGCGGTATAAATTTTATTTATCGCCAATGCAGCTCAGTGCGCAGCATGGCGATATCTATCAACCCGAAACAACGGTAGCCGGATTTTTCGCTATTAACGCGATGTTTGCGTTTGCGCAACAGTTCCAACAGGCGGCGACACTGGAGTTGCAGCAGCAACAGCTACAGCAGTTAGAACCGTTAGTAAGCGAGCAGGCTAAACAGTTAGAACAGTCGGCGGCACAGCTAAAGGCGCAAAAAATGGCGGGCTTGGCCAATCAAATTGATGATTTAGCCAATTCTTTTCAACTAAGCCGAGAGCGATTATTAGCGACTGACGGCGCGTTAAGCCCAGTAGCACGCAAAACCCACTTGAACTGGTTGGAAGAACTTAAACAGGAACAACATCGTCATGAGCAGTTGGCTGCTATGGCCGAAGAGTCAGAAAAGGAGACTCCGGATAACGAATATGAATAGTTAGGATAGAGTGTATAGAAAGTCGTAGCGTTAGTTGGAACTTAGAATGGACAAACTATATGTAGAGGGAGGCCATGTTTTACGTGGTGAGGTAGAGATTTCAGGCGCTAAAAATGCGGTCTTGCCAATTTTATGTGCCACTATTCTAGCTCCGCGACCGGTACTGCTGGATAATGTACCCCATCTACGCGATATCGATACCACCATCGCGCTACTGAATTGCTTAAATGTTCACGCCCAATGGGTGGGGGAACATCGTTTACGAGTAGATGCTACTCAGCTAGACGATCATGCGCAAGCGCCGTATGAACTAGTTAAAACTATGCGCGCTTCTATTTTAGTACTGGGGCCGCTACTGGGTCGCTGCGGCTATGCTAAAGTGTCACTACCCGGTGGCTGTTCTATTGGAGCGCGGCCGGTGGATCTACACTTAAAAACGATGCAGAGTTTAGGAGCGCAGATTAAGGTACAAGATGGGTATATTATTGCCCGAGCGGCGCAGGCAGGCGGTACCGCGCGATGCTTACCGGCTTTAGTGGGGTCGGAGATCTATTTTGATATAGTAACTGTCACTGGGACTGAAAATGCCATTATGGCAGCGGTAATGGCGCAAGGAGAGAGCGTCATCCATAATGCCGCCTGCGAACCAGAAGTGGTGGATCTCATTAACTTTCTGAATAGTCTGGGGGCGCAGATTAGCGGAGCGGGTAGCTCTACGTTACGCATTGTTGGTGGGTTCGATGCGAATGTTGCCAGACAGACGACCGAATTTCAGTATCGGATTATGCCGGATCGTATCGAGGCGGGCAGTTATTTGGCGGCGGTGGCGATTACGGGGGGGCAGGCAACCTTGGTAGGAGTACGGCCAGCAGATATGGATAGCATTATAGTAAAATTATGTGAGATGGGGGTACATATTGAGTCCTGTCCAGATAAGCGCACTATTTTTATCGATAGTTCTAAACGGCCTTTACAGGCGATATCACCGGTGATTACCGCCCCTTATCCTGGTTTTCCCACTGACATGCAGGCCCAGCTAATGGCTTTAGCCACCCTGGCCAATGGAGATAGCTGTATTATCGAAAATATTTTTGAAAATCGATTTATGCATGTGGCTGAGCTGGTGCGTATGGGGGCTAAAATTGATATTAATGGCAATCAGGCTTGCGTACATGGAGTTCAGCAGCTGTTTGGGACAACGGTGATGGCGACCGATTTACGGGCTTCCGCGAGCCTGGTGATCGCGGGTCTAGCGGCCCAAGGGGTAACCAAGATCGATCGGGTCTATCATCTAGATCGGGGTTATGAACGGATCTGCGAAAAGCTAAATGGATTAGGGGCTAAAGTGTGGCGGGATAATAAATAAGCTGGTATTTGACGGATCTGTTTACGAAGCACTTTCTAAAATAACCGCGTTCACACTCACTGAAATAACAACCTGGCCAACCAACTAGAGTTTCGATCAAGTTATTAGCTGATCAGCGTTAAATATTCAGATTAAAACTGTTGTTCCTGCATTGGCTTTATACGACACGATGCCAACACAGAAACATCTCCTAATCAAACAGATAGGTGCAATTACTCTATTTACCTAATAATCCATTCAGTTTTTGTTGAATCGATGAACTGACCGAACTGTTGCTACTCTCACTATTATCAACGCTGCTGTTACTGTTGACAGTACCAGTATTTGTAATTTTATTTAACAGCTTTGGCAACAGATTATTGACTCGATTCTTTAAAAACTGGCTTAGATCTAAAGAGAGCGACGGGTTATTTAGCCTGCCACTAATATTGAGCGGGACATTAACACTCTGATCATGCTTTAGTTGCACACTTAACTGCCCGGCCAGGGTTTCATTGACTAGGTTAATCGTGCCAGTGCCGCTTAGCGTGCAGTCTGATGTATCCGCCTTAATAGTGCCGAGATTAAATAGGCCGTTTTTACCCTCCCACTGTACACTCATCAGCTCCAGAGTGGTTTGGCCGCTATCTTTATCTCCCGCCTGCCGCGCCAGCGTCTGTTTAGCGATGAGATTGCGTGCCTGACGAATTTTATAAGGAATATCCATGCCGTAATAGACTCCTTTACTCAGCTGCAGATTACCACTGCCGCCTAGAGTTTTAATTAGCTCTTCTGGTTGACTAAAATTGCTAGTCACATTGCCATTACTGTCGACCACGCCATCGATCTGCTTGAGCGCTGGCACCAGTGGCAGTAAATTACGCAGCTGCCAATTGCTAACCTGCCAACTAGCAGTTAATTGGGTAGGCAGAGTATTAATTACCCAATTACCTCGCAGACTGACCTTACCGCCATCGATGAAATTACAATTTAATTCGGATAGGGTTATTTTTCCATTTTGCAGCGCTAGCTTAGTAGTAATATCCTGTAATTTAAAATCCCCTATTACCAAACTGTCGAGCGCACAGCTACCATTAAACGCTAATTGGGCTACCATGGTAGGTAGAAAACTGGGCCAATTAGCTGGATTCGTACTCTTGCTATCAAACATGATATCGTTGATAGTCAGATTTTTCATCACCAGTTTAATTCGCTGTTGATTATTCTGCTTTAGGATGATGATCCCATTATTGAAGGCTAGATGATTAATGCGTAAATTACTAAGATCCGTGTAGGCGTTATGGTCATTGTTAATGCTATTGGCGCCATCAGGGGCACTATTGGCACTACTACTGACGCTATCGACACTATTAACTCTATTATTTTGGGCGGTTGCATCGGTGATCGGTGCATTTAGTCTAGCGTTCTCGTTCTTAGTAGCATCTGTACTAGATCCACTCCAGTCACTCCAATTATCTCCCTTCTGCTCATCACTTAGCAGATTCAAACTAAAATCATTAATAGTGATCCCATCTAGTTCAATTTTACCGCTCAGTAGACTCATTAATTTGCATTGCAAGTGAAAATCAGCAATCTGCAGAAAATCACTGCCGGACCAGTTACTAGAGGATTTAATGGTCAAGCCCGATAACTTGATTCCGAAAGGACAGAAACTGATGCTGCTGCCACCTGTTAAGATCACTGGACGTCCGATGCTGGTAGTCAGAGCGGCGGCTATTTTTTCCGAAAACCTGGGCTGTTTGACTATCACCTGAAGGCATACTCCAATAATCAAGCAACTCACTACCGTCAAAATTAATAGCCATTTGACGATGGTAGCGCATAGTTTTTTCATATTCTCTTCTCTTGTTCTTTTTCGTTTCTCTCTGCTTGCACTAACTTATTAATTCGTGCTACTTGTTGCGTCACTTCACGTAAGTATATGATAAACTATCCATAAGTTATGTCAACAGATAATTACCATCATTCCTACCTGTTGACGGGTTGAACTAACCAGCCAGGTTATCGTGGAGGCCGAAGATTTAGTGGCTTTAGGACGCTTGGGACGGATAGCCATCATGGTTGTTTGATCTTGGGGGATTTTGCTCACCAGGCGGGTAGAGAAGATGACATTGTATTTTTTATCGGGATTATACCAGGTGGTCCTGATAGGCACGTAAATATCCCAGCTCTTCTGTCGGTGGTACACGGTGCGTGTTTTAATGACATATTTATTTACCTAAACCCTTGCTATACGGTATAAGATGTATTAAAAACGTAATGTGTTGCGTATAAAATAGAGATGAAGAAGAAATAAAAGCGCATTAAAGCATTCGGGCGTGGATACAATATTAACATATTAAACTA
>CAVFMC010000066.1:0-5862 GCA_963623565.1 Bacteroidaceae bacterium
GTATGTTCTGTGGTTGCCTTGACAGCCCTATTATTAGTTATGCGCAGTGTTAATTAATATTTTAACTGTTGTTATTGATCCATAATCTTAATCTCTACTCATACACATTTAGCACCGCTAACCGTGTTCCTCTTGTTTTTTGTGGGTTTGCCTATAAGGAAGTAGTATTGAGGAATGTCACGCCGCACAGAATAAACGGCAGAGTAATTTTAGTAATTAACAAAGCACAATAGCAACAAAACAGATAAAAGTAAGTTTAGAGGTAGAGGTAGATAGATGTCAGAGTCCACGAATCCAAATTCAAATCCAAGCTCAAATACGAATACCAATTCAGATAATCAGTATCAAAATCCGCAGCGCTTAGGTTTTCAATCTGAAATTAAAGAGCTGTTAAAACTGGTCACCCACTCTCTATACAGCAATCGCGAAATTTTTTTGCGGGAGCTGATTTCTAACGCCTCGGATGCAGCAGATAAGCTGCGCTTTGCGGCGGTTTCGCAACCGGAGCTCTATCAAGGAGATAGCGAGCTGAAGATTAAAATTAGTTTTGATAAGGATCAGAAAACTATTACGGTTAGCGATAACGGGATTGGTATGACCCGGGAGGAACTGATTAATAATCTGGGGACCATCGCTAAATCCGGTACTCGCGAGTTTCTAGCCAGTTTGACCGAGCAACAGAGCAAAGATAGCGCCATGATTGGGCAGTTTGGGGTGGGTTTTTATTCCGCCTTCGTGGTGGCTAGCCGAGTGAAAGTTATTAGCCGTAAAGCGGGTACGGATGACGCGCAGCGGGCGGCGGTGTGGGAGTCGGATGGCAGCGGGGAATTTACGGTGGCTGATACCGATAAGGTGACCCGGGGTACCGATATCATTTTAACCCTGAAAGAACAGGATACTGATCTATTGGATTACTGGAAATTAAAGGATATTATTACCAAATATTCTGATCATATCATGCTGCCCATCATAATGCTGAAAGCAAAAGAATCTAAGGAACAAAAGGATGCAGCTGAGCAAACAGATAATGCGGTCGTCAGCAACAATAGCCAGACTCCAGAATTTGAGGAAGAGACAGTAAATCGCGCTATCGCACTTTGGACGCTGCCCAAAAATGAGATTAGCGATGAGCAGTATCAAGAATTTTATAAGCATATTAGCCATGATTGGGATAATCCGCTGATCTGGAGTCATAATCGGGTGGAAGGTAAGCTAGAATACACCACTCTGCTTTATATTCCGAAACACGCCCCCTTTGATTTTTGGCAACGTGAGCGTACTCGGGGGCTTAAACTCTACGTGCAGCGGGTGTTTATTATGGATGAATCGGAGCAGCTGCTACCTAATTATCTGCGTTTTGTGAAAGGGATTGTGGACGCCAAGGATCTACCGCTTAACGTATCCCGTGAACTGCTGCAGGATAACCGAATCATCAAGCAGATTCGCGCCGGGGTGATAAAACGAGTGATCGATATGCTAACCAAACTGGCCAAAGAACAGCCGGAAGAGTACCAGAACTTCTGGAAGGAATTTGGCATGGCGCTTAAAGAAGGGTTAGTAGAGGATCATGCCAATCAGGATAAACTAGCGGAACTGCTGCGTTTTCATTCCACCCAGGAAAACGCTGAGCAGGCGACGGTGACGCTGGCCGATTATCGCGAGCGAATGCTGCCGGAGCAGGAGAAAATTTATTATTTGACTGCCGAAAGTTACACGAACGCCAAAAATAGCCCCTATCTGGAGAGTTTTCGCCAGCATGATGTAGAGGTGCTACTGCTGACTGATCGGATTGATGAATGGTGGCTAACCCATTATCGAAAGTATCAGGATAAAGAGTTTCAATTAATTACTCAAGGGGAGATCGATCTTAGCAAATTTAGTAAAGGTAGTCATGGCGGGCACACCGACCAGACGAGTGATCAGGGCGATGACGCTCAGACCAGCGGTGCTGATGGCGTTCAAAGCGATAGCGCTACTACTGTCTCCGCCGAACAACAAGCCAAGTTAGATCAGCTGCTAGAACGAATTAAAACACTATTAGGCGAGCAGGTAAGCAACGTGAAATTTAGTAAGCGGCTAGTGGATTCACCGGTGTGTATTACTACTGCAGATAATGAACTCAGTTTTAGCATGCATCGTATGATGTCGGCGTTTGGACAAAATATGCCTAAAGTTAAACCGGTGTTAGAACTCAATCCTGAGCACCCATTAGTACAGCAGTTGGTAGAGATTACCGATGATGAGCAGCTAACGAATTGGGCAAAATTTTTACTAGAAGAAGCGACCCTACTAGCCGGAGAAAAACTGGAGGATGTGGCTGATTTTACTAAACGAATTAACCAGTTACTCCAAAAGTAGAGACCGGGTAACATTAAGTAGGAGTAAACTAGAGGGTAGACGATGTCCAGCGCGATGCATCAACCAGAACAGGAACGGATAAATAGCGGTTGTATAGGCTATTTACGTCACGCTGGACAGGTGGTATACACCCGAATAAAGGAGCTATGGGCACTGCTAGTGGCGCTAGCAGTAACGCTAGTCTACTCAGTGAAGGTGCTTTACGCGGTCCGTAGGCGTTCCGGCAACGATCCGTCCGCCATCAGTCGTTCGCTGATTATTGCTTGGTGCCAAAAATTAATGGCTATTTTTCAGATCCAGATGGAAGTAATCTGGCTTGATGGGTCGTTTAAGCATGGCGATGGCGTGCCAGATAATGCGTCATCTGAATTACCGCCACCGTTAACGCCGCCATCATCGTCACCAGCACGCAACTATATCATCATGAGTAATCATGCTAGCCACCTGGATATTCCGCTGCTCTTTTTAACTTTTATGACCCAGCCGCTGCTCATGGTGGCTAAAAAGGAGCTGTTTCAGATTCCGTTTTTTGGCCAGGCCATGCGAGAGAGTGGTTTATGTTTAGAACTGGATCGACAAGCTGGAGGGCGAGCGATGAAAGCTTTGCAACAAGCTATTCCGCTGCTAAAGCGGGGGCAATGGATCTGGATTGCCCCCGAGGGTGGCCGTTTGCGTAATAGCAATCCTAATCGTCCATCCAGCACCACAGCGCAATTAGGCAAATTCAAGCGTGGTGGTTTTTGGTTAGCGCAGCAGGCGTCGGCACTGATCGTGCCGGTAACCATTATCGGTAGTCAACGGATTCTGCCAGCTGAGGATTGGCTGCCACGCTTGCAGCAAAAAGTTCGGATAGTAGTCGGCCCTTTAATCGACAGTACCGACCCCGCTTATGCTCAGTCTATGCCCACCGCCGATGGGCCGCGCCAGCCAGGTAAAATTGAGCCGGAAACTCAACTGATGGACGCGGTGCGTCAGCAGTTATTGCAGCATCTTAAGCAATATCCGCTCTAGCCAAATTAGCAACAGCAGTGTAAGATGAATTAGTTGGCAGGCGCCAGAAAAAGGACGTCGAGTAATATTACTAATTATAAAAAGATTTATTTAAGGGCAGATAAAAATTAGCTCAGTTTATATGCGACATGGCGGTAGGACTTTTCACCAGACAGTGTCAACGCATGGCGGTGTTTGCATATTTTTACTGGGTGCGCTATGTTTCTTGAGCAGTGCTGTGTTAATGCCTGCCGCTACAGCGGTCTGTCCGGTCTGTTTGGTGGCCGTTGGCGCCGGGGTAGGCTTAAGCCAATATCTCTATCTAGATGATCTAATTTCGGGACTCTGGCTGGGCGCCCTGCTATATACTTCCTTGGTGGTTGTGGTTAATCTATTAATTAAGGCGATTAGTCGCGCCAAAACAACGTCTAAGTTATCATCATCCACTAAAATAGTTATCTGGGGTCTATCGGGAGCTGGTGTTTATCTGGCCACTATTATTATTTTATATTATTATCATTTGATCGGTCACGAGTTGAATCAGCTCATGGGGGTCGATCGGTTGCTGCTGGGGATGACGCTAGGCACCCTACTGGCGCTACTGGGCGATCTGGGCTACCGTTACTTAAAACGGGCTAATCAGAATCGTGCCTGGTTCCCTTTTCAAAAAGTGTTGATGATCGTGCTACCACTAGGGCTAGCTAATTTAATTTTATGGTATGGAGGATGGTAAATGGCGCTGAATGATGGTCAAAGACAAGAGACTAAACCAGAGGATAATGCTACCAACATAAAGCAGCGCCGTAATCAGAATCAACATTATCATCAACTAGTGGAGCATTTTGATCAGCTAAAACGCCGCGACTTGCAGGATCTGTCCTCCGATCAGGATCTTGTTTTTGCTATTATGAATCTCATTAGTATCGAGGAACATCTAGCCTTTACCGGTACTAAAGTGGCAGATCCAAGCTACTACCTACTGATTACCGAGGTGCGGCAGTTACGTAAACAACTGATGCAACAGGTAGTTGGCGAGCAGTGTCCGGGAGAGACCTGGTGTATTAAGAAACATCTGTTAGCTGCTAGTTATCGTCTGTTGGAGGTGGGTAGTAAGCAGACGGATCTAGCCAGCAGCGCTACCGACACTACACATGATCCACATACCGCCAGTAACCGCTATCTGGAGCGGGCGGCCTTTTATTATCAACAAGCGTATGAACTCTATAATCTCTTCTGGGGGCTAGTAATGCAAATTTTGCCTACTGCCACGTTATCAGCTGATAACGATACGCCAGCTGTGATGAGCAACATGTCTACCGCTACAACGGCAATTAAATCATCAACAGTACCGCCAGCCTCAGTGGCCCCTGCTACTTGGAAAGTTAAATTAAAGAGTACGATACAAAAATTAATTAATTGTTGTATTGAATAAGATGATTGGCTAGGCTAAAATTTCATGATGTAGTTTATTACTAGCTAGCATTAAACCGCATGCCGTTACTTAGCGGTAACGGCAAATCTGACGGTGACTATTCGCCGGTTATTATTGACGTACCAGTTAGCTCCGGTGGCACAGCAGGATAGCGCGGCCCCCTCCTAAGGGGCAGGTCGGAGGTTCGAATCCTCTCCGGAGCGTAATGTTTCTCTCATAGGCGGCTATATAATTGATTTTAAATCATATACATGCCGCCATTAACGTGGATAGTGTTACCAGTGATGTAACCCGCTTCTTCACTGGCTAAAAAAGCTACCGCCGCCGCGACATCCTGTACACTCCCCATCCGACGCATCGGTACGTTATTCAGCAGCGCCTGTTTTTGCTCCTCGGTTAGCTGGGCAGTCATGCTAGTTTCGATAAAGCCTGGGGCGATACAATTAACGGTAATATTACGGGAAGCGATCTCCCGAGCCAAGCTCTTGCTAAACCCTACAATTCCTGCTTTAGCCGCCGCATAATTAACCTGTCCCGGATTACCAGCGTAAGCTACAATCGATGCTAAACTAATAATTCGTCCCCAACTAGCTTTAATCATTCCATTTAAACAAGCTTGGGTAACCTGAAAAACTGAAGTTAAATTGGTGTCAATTACCGCTTGCCACTGTTGGGCAGACATGCGCAGAAGCAGCCCATCCTTGACAATTCCAGCGTTATTAACTAGCACTGCTGGCGCACGCTGAAAATGTTGCTGAATCTGTTTAAGCGCGGCGTTAATCTGCTCGCGATCGGTAACATCCATTAGCACGCCGCAACCCTCGACTCCTGCCTCCTGTAAATAACGGTTAATGACGTCGACTCCCTCCTGATTACGATCCGCACCCACCACTACAAAGCCATCACGCGCTAAACGCAGCGCAATTTCACGTCCGATGCCCCGTCCAGCTCCCGTAATTAAAGCGATTCTGTTTTCATTCATATTTCTATTTATATTTACTTTCTGTTTCTCGTTTTATTTCTATTGCTTTTTATTCTCTTTATTTATCTGTCACGACCGTCTATGTTACTGACATTTCAAT
>CAVFMC010000067.1:0-5855 GCA_963623565.1 Bacteroidaceae bacterium
TATTAAATCTTATATTCAACTTTTTTCGGTTATTATGATAAACCGATCCTAGAATTTTAAACTTTTTCAGGCCCTTAAAAACATGTTCAACAACTGTACGCAAAAAGGAAACTTTGTGGTTAAACCGCTTTTGCTCAGTGGTTAGCCGACCTCCTGGTGGTTCTTTATATAAGGTAAAAATTTTTTAGTATACAGGAGAAACTAGTTTAAATCAATATTTATCGACAAAAATTATCTACACCCATGAGTATAGCGTGTAGATAATAAAGAGCGGGGGACGGATAAGGAAATTTTAGGAGCGGATAAGGTGACAAAGTCTGATTATAATTTAAATAACTAGACCTATATGGGCTGTTTTATTTGGATTGATCTCATCCATTAGATGCTTCTATCAATAAACAATCGGTACTTTATTAACTTCTTGAAAATATTTGTAGATGCAGTCAGCCAGTTTCTCTTTAAACCACATTCTAATCCCGTGTAACATTATTTGGTGGGTCATCTTTCCGAAGAAGTCCTTTTTAGGCACAGCCAGTCTACTCTACTTATATATTATGACATACTTAGCGGCACTACTGCGCCTGGTACCACTTCATTCTGCTCACCCTTAGTACCAACGGCAGCCTCATCCTCGCCACAAGCATACTGATAACTATGACACTTACTCTGTATAACCGCTACAAAATAGTTAAACAGCTGACTATCATGATAATCCAAAGCTAAATTTAGCCCCTGAGTCAGTGCTGCTTGATAGACTGAACCGGGTAAAGCAAGCTGCATCTGTGGCAATAGCTGTTGCAACACAGCTAAATCCCCACGGATCACCGCCTGCTGCAGCTGCAACTGATACTGGGCAGTCAGATCTCCTGTCTGCGCATCTAGGTAATAAGCAATTAAGCGAAGCCTTACGCAAGTCTGGTCATTATCGACATCATACCGATCATCATTATGTTTATCATCTTGTTTATCATCTTGCTTATCGTGCGCTGATTTATGACAATCCGGAGTTAAATTAACAACTGGCGCGAGCAGGCGCTCCGCAAAAGTATAACGTTGCAACGTCTCCGCGGTCACGGTAAGTTGTCGTTGCGCTAGCTGCTTACCGACCACCTCTAGCAGTTCCGGCCATACCGTTAATTCCTTGCCCTGTCGCTGTTGCAAATGATTAAAATCATTCAGCCCCGCAAGGCGCAACAGATACTCTATCAAATAACTATGGTTTTCGCCCTGTACTAACTGCACTGGTGCTATACGATGCCGAACTAGATGATCGGTATCATTATTAGCCAGACAATTAGTAAGTACATGCCCGATTTTAGTTTCAATATCCACCCAACACTCTAACCCGGTGAGCGGAAGCAAGGAGGCCATATAAGCGGTTAAAAACCGCTTCGCAAAGTTCGGTTGATGACGCGCTAGCTGGGTTAATCTCGCTACCAACGATGGATGATTGCCAAGCAAAAAGAGTAAACGATCCCAAGCATTGTGAAAACCGCGACCAAAATAACTACGCCCCCGCTCCCGCTGCTCCTGTAGAACATGATTAAGCATGGTTAGCAGACGGTCTTCATTCTGTGCACGTAACAGCAACAGCTGCGGCATAAAACAAGTAATAAAATGCTGTCGTGTGCTAGCCTGTAGTTGCGCTAACCGATTTGTTGTCAATTGACTAATGGTTGGGCATGCGTTTAATCGTTCTAGCAATGCGAGCTCATCCCTACTAAGAACTCGCGTTTTAGCTAATTGCGTCAATAACTCTTTGTCTAAACTTGCCATAGATTTCCGCCATTCTTTCTAATTTAGATAGCTGATACAGTTACCTTATCTTATATATCGCATGCTTCATTTTGTATATTTTCTTATATTCATTTATTAGTATAGCGTATAAAAAGCAGAAAGAACAATAATTACAATTTGCGTTAAGTTTTTCTTAATATTTGTGGCGATCCATACAGCACTATAACATTATAGCTGGCCCATAATTTAGAGTAGTATGCCATAATTTAGAGCGATAGGCTATTCCATACTCTACCAACTATCTCATCTTATTCTATACATTGCGCATACCATGGTAGAGCGGGGAAAATGGATTTTGGCGGAGGGCTAATGAAGTGGCAAGATCGGGTTAAAAATACAGTGTAACCCTATACACCGATTCAAGTGTTACGATCGGCAAGGAGCAAAATAACCGTCCTGCGCGTGTACTGATAGCGCTACCCGTTATTCTTATTTATCAAGGCGGCCCGTAACTTGGCCAGTGACATAATAGACCGTAGTCGCATAATTTAGGGTCAACAGTTTTTGGTAGTGCGCATTGGCTAAATGATTATTAGCAATAATCGTGGCCAGCAAATATTGATGATCCACCGACAACTCACCGGCAACACAAACTAGTAGCGCCGGCGTATGATAATCCGTAGTTTTATTTGTGTTCCAAGTTGCCCGATCCAGGAAAATAATTCGCTGCATTGGTTGTAGCGCCGGCAAATTAGCGATGATGCGCCATCTGACGTTATATAAATACAGCAACGGCAGATCGCGATAAGGCGCTAGCGTAGCTAGTTGCTGAAGATTATTACGAAATAGCATCGGCACGCCATGTTGATAGCTTCTCACCAGCATACCGCCCAACAAGATTAACAATACCAACTGGCCAATCCGATAATGACACTTGGACAAGAAAGATCGCAACAGCGCAGTCCCTGTCGCCACAATATAAGCTAAGAGTCCAACAAACAACGGTGCCATCACCGAAATGATATAACGCATACCGGTGAAAGGTGAAATTTTGGCAATGATTGGGATATAAAGACAGGACGGCAATAGGAGTTGACTATAAAGGTAAGCAGACAAATAAGTACTATTAGTGGCCGTTATTTTAACAGTAGGCTGCCCCCCCCCCCCGATTTATTAAAAATTCGTCATTAGTCTTACGTAATAGCAAAAGAAACGCAGTAAAACTGGCAGCTACCAGCAACACCACCGCCAAATAGCCGCCAAATATCGAGCTATCGATGCAGCGCAGATCTATCACCAAATTCTTATGCCAGGCGCCCCAAGCGATAGCATTAGCGCTATCCCAGGCCGCTCGAGCACGGTAACTACTAAAAATCTGTGACCAGGCACTGGGAAAAATTACTAAGCCGATTCCATAAGCCAGTAAGCCACTTAGCAGACTAAGGAGAATTTTTCCATAGCGTTTGGCCCGCAATACACCGTAACCGTAAACGCAACTGGCTAAAAAAGTATAGACCAAAAAGTAATGATGAGTTAACATGCCACCCAAAATGATTAGTCCAAGTGCCACGTAGTAGCTGATCGATCCAGAATCGTTAGGTTTATATTTCACGTAAAGCATCGCTAGTAGATTCACCCACATCGCAAAGAGAATATACATACGAATGTAAATCACTGCATCATTTACAAAACCCATCATTAAGGTAAAGCAAAACGGAATAGCTAGCGTAGCGGCACGACTGAGACGACATTGCCGCACCAGCCAAACTAATTGCCAAAAAATTAAGCAAGCTAGCGGAATATTAATCAACAAACCCATCCACACCAGTGGCAAATGAGGAAACAGCGACGACACAGTATGCAATAAAATTGAATACAGCGGTGGGTGTACATCATGGGCATAATTATTTAATACATTAGCGTAGTCAAAAGATTTGTTGTAACTCACCGTTGTATATTTCTGCAGCAGTTCTTGGCCCGAGTAGACTTTGCCGTTTTGAAAAGCGGGACCAATGGTATGGGCTAGCACAAACTGCTGATTAGACATGCCCAGTGAATACAACTCATCTATATGAAAGCCGGTTTTCAGGCTACCGATAAAACCGTAGATCGTGATCAGCACAAGAGTTAGAATGACCGCTAGTACCACATGCTGGTTGTAATTTTTAGTAGGCTGCTTGCTCATATTTAGCTCTCTTATCTCCATAACTTTAATTAGCATTATTCTGTGAAGTTTTGTCAAGAAAATTAGTCTGATGGCCAGATGCTACCAGAGCTAGTTGTAAATATTGCACATGTAAATCTGTCACCCGCTGCTGTAGTTGGATGATGGTACCATTATTGTCAATTAGATCATCTGCTTGAGCAGCGTATAGAGCATCAGGTAGCTGCGCCGCTTGAAATTGCTGGATTTGCTGCTGGGTTAAATAGGGACGCGCCGCCAACAATCTGGTGTTACGTAGTGTCGGATTAGAACAGATCACCGCTAGTACCCGATCCACCCGTGGGGGATGCTCCATCTGGTAGTAGAGTGGGATTTCTGCTGCCAGATAGCCACCGCATGGCGAAGCGGCCGGTAACGGTTGAAGGAGTTGTGGTTGATGCTGTAACTGGTGCTGGTGCTGCATTTTGACCAGCCGCTGCGACACTAGCGGATGCAGCAAGCGCTCCAAATATTGCCGGTCTGCCGCTGATTGGAACAGTTTACCGGCCAACACGCGCCGTAGATCTGCCACCTCCAGCTGCAGCAGCTCACGCCCCCAACGTTGTGCTAATTGGGCTAACACTGCTGATTCCTGCAACAACTCCCGCACCACCTGATCCGCGTCAAAACGCACAGCCCCCAGCTGCGCTAGCATCTTAGTCACCGCCGTCTTACCGCTACCGATCCCACCGGTAACCACCACGGTCCACATACGCAATACTATGTAATGATCAACTGGTTCTGCTGGCAAAGAAGAATAACTAAGCGCATCAAGCCAGCGATCACTAAAAATGGACCAAAAGGTAAGCGACGTTGGCCATCCAATAATTTTAATCGCTGTCCATCTTGAACCGGCTGTAAACCACTCGCTCGCCAGCCAGCATGATTAAATATTGCCTCCAACAACACAAAACATAGGGCTAAAATGGAGCTGACCAGCAACAGCTGCGGTAACTGCCACACGCCTAGCCAGGCCCCTAACGCCGCTAATAATTTACAATCTCCATAACCAATACCATCCTGTTTACGCGTCATTTTATATACATTGGCAATGATCCAGAGTAATAGATAGCCTGCCATCGCCCCTAAAATCGCCAGCCGAGGAGTAATTAAAAAATGGCTTACGCCATTATAAAATAGTCCGCTCCACAAAAGCAGATAGGATAACTCGTCTGGAATCAACTGAGTCTTCCAATCGATGGCCGCCACTGCGATTAATGTCCAGGCAAACAGATAGACCGCAGAAAGCGCTAAGGAGCCCAACTGCATGACCTGATGTACCAATACAAAGAGTAGTACAGTTATAAGCGCGGTAATTAGTTCGATCAGCGGATAACGTGGCGAAATCGCTTTGTTACAAAAATAACAACGCCCCTTGAGCAATATAAAACTAATCAGCGGAATATTATGCCACCAATATAAACGCTGTTGACAGTGGGGGCAATAGGAAGGCGGCCAACAGAGATTAAAAACCGTATAGCCATGAGCCGCAGTTTGTATGATATCGTTGCCATCACCTACACGACTGCTACCGCTGCCAGTGCGCTCATTACTAGCATCATAATTACTGTCACTGCTATAACCATCACACTTGCTGTCGCCATCGCGCTCGAACTCACCATCTCTCAGCGCCATCATGATCGGCAGGCGATAAATTACCACATTTAAAAAACTACCGATCACTAGCCCCAAAATAAACTGTAGTACAATCCCAATCATCCCCATCTATAAATTTTAATCGTTCATATTGCCAGTTTAATTCAACGCTAGTCAATAATTGCTATCAGCTATGAAGTCAGCTGTTCATGGAGTTTATTCACCAATTCAGTTAATAGATCGTACATATCGCGCCCCTTTAGTTCATGGCCATACTCCTTACCCGCACGCGTAATCCAACCTTTCAGATGGTATATCC
>CAVFMC010000068.1:0-5689 GCA_963623565.1 Bacteroidaceae bacterium
AAGAAAATAAATAATAATAATTATAATTACAAGATTAGTGGATAGAAGATAACTTATAAGACAAGAGAGCGGATCGATAGGGTACACTAGCGGTCCGTTTTTCTTATATTTTATTGAGCCGATTTTGTCTAAGTAATATAACAAAAATACATATAGTATATATAGTATAGCATAAGCAGATATGGCGGCGAAAGATTATTATCAGATCTTAGGCGTAGTCAAAGGTGTCAGTAGCGACGAGATTAAAAAAGCCTACCGGAAATTGGCGATGAAATGGCATCCGGACCGTAATCCAGGCAATAAGGCGGCGGAAGAGAAATTTAAAGAGATCCAGGAGGCGTATGCTACGCTGTCGGACGAGAAAAAACGCCAGTTATACGATCAGTTGGGCGCGGAAGGCTATAGCCGTGCGGCCCAAGGGGGAGCTGGAGGTGCCGGCGGTTTTAGCGGGTTTGGCGATTTTTCCGATTTAGAAGATATTTTTGGCCAATTTTTTGGCGGGTTTGGAAAAAGTGGTGGGCGTGAGAGACACAGTGGTAGCCAGCGCGCGGTGCGGGGCCAGGATATTTTAGCGCAAGTCACCATCAGTTTAGAGGAAGCGGCTAGCGGTACCACCAGTAATCTAAAATTTAATCGCTTGGCGACCTGTGATGCCTGTAAGGGCAGCGGCGGTAAGAATTGCGCTAAACCCACTACTTGTAAAACCTGTAATGGTAGCGGCACCATTTATAACCGGCAGGGGTTCTTTTCCATTCAGCAGACCTGTTATGCCTGCCATGGGCAAGGGGTGATCCAGGAGCATCCTTGCACCAAGTGTCAGGGCAGTGGCCAGATGGAGGTGAAAAAGACCATTTCTATTAAAATTCCGGCCGGGATTGATCATGGCGACAAGATCCGCCTGAGCGGGGAAGGCCATGCAGGGATGAATGGCGGAGCCAGCGGGGATCTATATGTGGTAGTGCAACTGAAACCACATAAATTCTTTAAACGTGATGGGCTGGATCTGCACTGCCAGGTGCCGATTAGTTTTGCGACCGCCGCCTTGGGGGGTGAGATCGAAGTACCCACTTTAGGGGGTAAAGTAACGCTAAAGATTCCGACTGGTTTACAGTCGGGTAAGGTGCTGCGGTTAGCTAAGCAGGGAATTAAGGGAATGCGCGGGGGGCAGGGTGATCTCTATTGCACCGTGCTCGTTGAAACTCCGGTCGAGTTAAATGAGGAACAACAAGCGGTCTTGCGTCATTTCGAAGAACTGCTGCACGGAGATAGCAAGAAACATTCACCAATCACTAAAAGCTGGTTTGAGAATGTCAAAGATTTTTTCGCCGCCTCCTCTTCTGATAATAAAGACAAGAAAAATCAAAAATAAAATTCGAAAGATACGTACAGTTAGAGGTAGGAGGCGAGCTAGTATGAAATTTGCTTTAGAGGATAAGAGAGTACGATTAGGGTTATTAACGGTCTGTGGGTTGGCGCTATTTTTAGTGCTGATTACGGTATTATTTTATCAACCCACCGATTCTGAGCGCGAGACAGAGCCGCAGTCAGCAGGGCTAGATTTCGTGATGGTGGCGAAAACGGCGGAGGAAGCTCAACGGTCGGGGGGTCAACAGCCGGACAGGATGCAACCGGCTGCGAATCAGCTTAGTCAACAGAATGGTTTTACTGATAATATTGATAAAGCTAAGCCGATCGAGTTAACGCCGGTTCCGGGGCTAACTGTTAATCAACCGGCGGAGAACATATCTAAACCTGAAATTACCCTTGATATAAAAGCTGAATCTGCGCCGGAAGCAGCAGCTGATCTAAAAACCGGCATGCAAACTGCTCTAGAAGAGGGCTGGTCAGTCCAAGCCGGAAGTTTTACTAAACTATCCAATGCGGAGCGGATGCAACGTCAATTGGAACAGCATGGCTATCAGGCGATATGCAAAACCAACGCTAGCGGTAAGATGATCCGGGTGATTGCGGGTGTTTTTCCCACCCGACAAGAGGCGCTAACTTGTCAGCAGCGTTTGTTGCAAGAGCTGCGGATCCAGGCGATTGTAGTGCGAAATAAGTAAAGGTAACAAATGGCATAATTTTTATCGTGCTCTTCATAAAATAATTCTTATGCCAAATTGGGTTAGCGGCTGGCTCAGTTATAAGTATCTGCGGGCTCAACAGAATCATCGCTGGATCGCACTGACCGCTTTAAGCGCGTCGGTAGGTTTAGCGTTAGGGATCGCGGCACTAATTGTAGTGTTATCGGTGATGAATGGTTTTGATTACCAGATTCGTACCCGGATGTTTCGACTGATTCGCCAGGTCAGCGTGATTAGTCTTGATCCTGGACTAGAGAGCAGCGAAACAACGGATGGGCTATCGTGGTTAGACCACGGCGAATCGCAGCAGGATAGCAGCCGATCCGACCGATCCAGCCAGACTAAATGGCAGCGCTTAGAACAGCAGTTGCAGCAACTACCGCAAATTCAAGCCACCGCTCCGGTACTGTTTAGCCAAGGGATGATTAGTTTCCACGGTCGCGCTAGCGGCGTGCTATTGCAGGGGATCGTACCGTCGCGCGAGCGTCAGGTGTCGGAGCTGGCGCAGTTTTTGGTGCGGGGCGATTGGGCTAGCTTTTGCCAGCAGCCCTTTGGCTTATTACTGGGGATGGGGTTGGCACAACGGCTGGGCGTGGTGGTGGGCGATCGGGTGACGCTATTAGTGCCTAGTCACGAAATTACGCCCCTGGGGGTGGAGGCGCGCAGTAAAAGTTTTCAGGTTAGCGCGATTTTTCGGGTAGGCGACGGGTTTAATCATGATGAACTAATGGTTTACACCCATTTAACCGATCTAGGCAAGTTGTTGCATCAGACTGCCCCTAATCGGCTGCATCTAAAATTGCAGAATCTCTATCAAGCACCTGTGGTGACCCGCACACTCACCACCCAGCTACCACGCACCCAATGGCTAGTCAGCGATTGGACCCAGGAGTATGGCGCCTTTTTTCAAGCTATTAAGATGGAAAAAAACGCTATGTTTTTGCTACTGCTGCTGATTATGTTAGTAGCCAGTTTTAATCTAGTTTCGGGGCTTACCGTCATGGTCACTAATAAACGGGGGCAGATCGCCCTATTGCGCACTATCGGCTTTAGTCGGCGACAGATTATCGCTATTTTTATTAGTTATGGAGGAATGGTCGGGGTGTTAGCGGTGCTGCTAGGTAGTGTGCTGGGGCTGCTACTCAGCTGGCAAGCGGCTAATCTGGTTAGCGCGCTAGAACGCCTGTTAGGTTATCAGCTCTTTAACGCCCAGGTGTATTTGGTGGATAGTCTGCCAGTGCGGATTGTTTGGCAGGATATTGCCAAGGTGGATCTAATTGCAATAGCGCTGGCGCTGCTGGCTACTATTTATCCCGCTTGGCGCAGCGTACAATTAACCCCGGTGCAGGCGATGCGTTATGAATAAGCAACAAACGGCAGTTACGACGGAGACAGCGTCGTCCGCGACTACGCTAGGCGCAGCACAGCCGATCTCTGCCCCCACGGTCTTGCTAGTTAAACATCTCTCTAAAAGCTATCCTGATGGGCAACATCAGCGTTTAGCGGTGTTACAGGATATTAATTTGGAAGTACGTGCGGGCGTTCTAGTGGCCATCGTGGGTCGTTCCGGTTCCGGTAAAAGCACTCTATTGCACTTGATGGCGGGACTAGATCAACCGGATCAGGGCAGCGTTTGGCTTCGGGCGTGGCAATCAACCGCCGCATCGCTTACAGCGCCGGTGACCGCTGCTATGGCTACCGCTCTGACCGATCTCGTTAATTTACAGTGCTGTAGTGCCACCCAGCTTGATCACTTACATAATACCGCGCTAGGTTTTGTTTTTCAGTATCATTATCTGCTGGCCGAATTGACTATTTTAGAAAATATTCTGCTGCCTGCGCGTTTACATCCCTACTGGCGTCAACACCCAGCGCAAATGCAGGCTAAAGCTGAGCAGCTACTAGCGCAAGTAGAGCTTCTAGATAAAAAAGATAAACTGATTAATACCCTATCCGGGGGTCAAAAACAGCGGGTGGCCATCGCCCGGGCACTGATTAATTATCCGGTGTGCGTGCTGGCTGACGAACCTACTGGCAATTTAGATGAGCAGAGCGCAGACCAACTGATGGCTTTGATCCGTCAGATGGCACACCAGTATGGCACTGCTTTTATGTTGGTAACCCATGATAATCGGCTAGCCAGTACCATGGATCAAACTTATATGCTGGCTAATGGACATCTGCAAAAGGTGGCCGCGATCTCTAATTAATCCAATTAATTTGGGTTACCACGCAGTGAAATAACCTATTCGGGGCAATGTTAATTTATTGCGTTTGCAAAAAAAAAACAAAAGAGTTATAGTTTAAGAGTAGGAGGCTTCGACTACAGCTAAAAAATAGGGAATATACATAGGATCAAACATCTAATAGAGGAGTGCCATATGCAAGAGAATGCAATCGGTTCTAACCAGAATGTTATAGAAAAATATTATGACGATTTATATGACGCAATAAATTCCGTGGACTATACTAATCTTGCAACAGCAGGTGATGAAATTATCTCAGTATTTGAAAATTTATTAAAACAGTCCGCTAAAGTTTGCAAAGATGTGATGGCTTATCACCGTAATAACGAATATGATCGCACCCCTAATATTTTGGAATTTGTTTTAGACCAGTTTAAGTATAAGAATTTAGATCTAGATACCTTTCGGCGCATTATCCAACAACTAGCGCAACAAAAAGAAGTGTTAAAAGCTGCGTTAGCTCAGTCGTATAATGACAATGGCGGGAACTATTTGCGACTACTCCTTAGCGAGATTGATAATACGGAAGATCGATCAAATGTGATTGGTTGTCTGCTGGGAGTGTTGTTAAATCCAGAAAAACCAATGCAACCAATGGATGATCTATTCATGGAGCTAATGATACAAAAAGATATACATGGCAGCACTTTTTTGTCAATACTAGAAGCAAATGAGTCACTAATAAACGATGACGTGCGCGCAAAAATCCGGGATAATGTGGATCATCTTAATGAAAAATGGATTATTAGCGAATATAACTCGTTAACAAAAGTGATAGACGATGATGATGCTGATGCGGTCCAAGCCGAATTAAAGCGGATAGCACAGAAAGATCCAAGCACATTGTTGCGCGACGTTATGACCTATCGCGGCGCCAACGGCGATGAAGATAATATTTTGATGCGAGTGGTACAACATGCAGATCTTGACTCATGTCAATTAATTGTTAAGCAACTGGCGCAACGCAAAGGAGCATTAGAAGCTGCCCTAATGCAGCAAAATAGAGATGGCGACAACTGCTTAATGTTAGCGCTTAATATTGTCGATGAAACCGAGAGAACTAAGATGGTCGAGCTTTTGGTCGAAAGGTTTATATATGGCGGTTATAGTCATTTTAACGACGGTAGTTTGTTTAAGCAGTTAGTGGCACAAAAAAATAAGAGCGGTAATACCTTTTTATCAATGTTGGAACACGATCATAAAATAGACAGCGTTTTGTATAAAAAAATTCGAGAACATATGGAGGTTATTACAGGTAGTAAACAAAGATCGTCTTATAACCCGATGTTTGATGACCAGATATTTGCCTCGTTAAATAGTGACGATATCCAGCATCAGAACATTAACGCAGATGATCAG
>CAVFMC010000069.1:0-5469 GCA_963623565.1 Bacteroidaceae bacterium
GATATTGGTAGCGATTAACATCGCCTGGAGCAGAACAGTCAAATTCTCCCTGGCACATAGTTTATTAAAAATCTTTTCGCTATCGTTACAAAAATAATTGAGTAGTTCATTAGCTAACAGCTCTAACTGATTATCTGAATTGGCATCGCGATCTGTCGATAATGGTCCTATACATATTTTATAAACTTCACATAAATCTGTGGTTAGTTGCCGTCTAAAGCGTAATAACTCAGCACTGCGATCTTTATTGCCATGAGTCTGTTCATCTTGCATATTCTTACCCGCTACCACTAATTATACTTATAGCTACCTTATATTTGCAGCTACTCGTGCAGCGCAGATTAAAACCGCCGATGCTGATGCCAGCGCCAGGCATCCTGTACGATAGTATCGATATCACTGTACTGCGGTGTCCAGCCCAGCAGCTGCTGCGCCTTCTGATAGCTACCCACCAATTGTGCTGGATCACCGGCTCGTCGCGGGGCGACCACCACTTTAAAATCGCGTTGGGTGATGCGTTTGACCGTATCAATGACTTCAAGAACGGAGACACCCTTGCCACTACCCAAATTAAAAAACTCACTAGTTTTAACTTGGTTAGCGCTATTACGTTCGAGATATTGCAGCGCTAACAGATGTGCGCTGGCTAGGTCCTGCACGTGAATATAATCCCGAATACAGCTGCCATCCGGTGTGTTATAATCAGTGCCAAAAACTTTAATCGATTCCCGTTTGCCACTAGCTGCATCCAACACGATGGGTATTAGATGAGTCTCTTTATCGCAACTTTCGCCAATCTCGCCATCTCGGTCATCACCCGATGCATTAAAATACCGCAATCCCACAAAATCCAACCCATAAGCCTGCGCGTAATCCAGCAGAATTTTTTCCACCATCAATTTAGATCGTCCGTAGGGACTAGTAGGATGTTGCGGTGCATCCTCGGTCAATGGGATCTGTTCTGGCTGGCCACACACCGCACAGGTAGAGGAAAAAATCAGCTGTTGACAACCAGCCTGCCGCATGCATTGCAAGAGATTAAGCGTATTCACCACGTTATTATAGTAATACTTCTCAGGATTCTCCACGCTCTCGCCTACTGCGATATAAGCGGCAAAATGCATCACCGCCTCGATTGGATAATGCTCAAACACCGCCTGCAGCTCCACCCGATTTTTGAGGTCACCCACCACCAGCTCCCCCCATTGCACCGCTTCCCGATGGCCATGTTCTAAATTATCGAACACTACAGTCTGGTAACCCGCTTGATGCAACTGTTTATTAACATGGGAACCGATATAACCAGCCCCACCGCACACTAAAATGGCCATGCTTTGCTACCTCTATAATATTTCAATATCTAACACTCTAATGCTCTAGAATTTTTGGCTTATTTACTTAATTAACTTAATTTTTATGAAATAGATCACGGGTATAGACTCGCTCCCGCACATCATCTAAAACTTGATCATAACGATTGGCGATAATTAGATCACTCTGCGCTTTAAAAGTCGCTAAATCATTAACGATATCATTGCCCGCAAAACTACTCTGAGCAGTTAGCGTCGGCTCATAGATGATCACCCGCAGCGGCGCAATCTCTTGCCGTTGCCGAATCAGCTTGATTATGTCATGAATACTACTCTGACGAAAATTATCACTGCCTGCTTTCATAGTTAAACGAAATACCCCCAGGGTTAACGGCGCTTTGTGCCCCGCCGCTAGATCCGCTAGCCGTTGCGCTACCCGCTCCACAATAAACTCTTTGCGCACCTGATTAGCCGCTACAATCGCGCTTATTAACCGCTCCGGCACTCCGGTAAAACCGGCTAGTAGCTGTTTGGTGTCCTTGGGCAGACAGTACCCACCGTAACCAAAAGATGGATTGTTATACAGATCCCCTATTCGCGCGTCCAAACTAACCCCTTGAATGATCTTTTGGCTATCCAACCCCTTCAGTTCCGCGTAGCAATCTAATTCATTAAAAAACGCTACTCGCATAGCCAGATAGGTATTAGCAAACAGTTTCACCGCTTCCGCCTCGGTAGTTGGCATCAATAGGGTAGGAATATCGGTTTGTTGTGCTCCCTGCTGCAACAGCCGCGCAAACTGCTGGGCAGCCGCCAGCAACGCCGGATCTGCCAAATCTACACCCACAATGATCCGCCGTGGGTACAGATTATCGTAGAGCGCCTGTGATTCCCGTAAAAATTCCGGATTAAAGATAATCTTTTGATGCTGTAACCGCTCTTTCACCCCTTGGGTATAACCAATTGGAATAGTGGATTTAATCACGATAACCGCCTGGGGTGCCAATTGCTTAGCCAGCTGAATCACCGATTCCACAATCGAGGTATCAAAAAAGTTGCGTTGGCTATCGTAATTAGTCGGTACCGCGATTACCACATAATCCACTTGACTATTATAAGCCACCTCCGGCTGGGTGGTAGCAGTCAGATCTAAGGCTAATTGTGGATCGGCTAAAAATTGTTCAATTAAATTATCTTTAAGCGGTGATTTATGCTGCTTAATCAGTTCGACCCGCTCCGGTAATACATCAATTAGCGTTACTTCATGATGCTGAGCCAGCAGCACTGCTATCGACAGTCCTACGTAACCAATCCCAACTACCGTTATTTTCATATTATTTTATGCCTATTCTTTACTCTATTTATTTACTGCGATGATTACGCCCTAATTATCGATTTTTTGCTGCCTATACCACATCTATCACTTCCGCTTTTATCTTACTGGATTTTAGACTGTTGTCAAAGAATTACTAAAAAGAGATGGTCGCCGCTACAAGAAGAACTCCAAACTATAGCGAACATACAAAACAACGACAAAATCTGTAGGCACGAGTGGTCTCGAACCACCGACCCCCACCATGTCAAGGTGATGCTCTACCCCTGAGCTACGTGCCTATTAACCATTCAATCAAATGGCTTTCACTGATTACTATATACCAATGATTCGCAGATAGCAAGCAACCAACTTTTGAATTTGAGTTAAGATGAAAACTAACCTGTTCTAAATATGCTGTATCATCATAACTTGCCCAACCACATTACAAACCACGTCGATAGTTAATTTTTATATTGCCTCTCTTGCATATACATTTAGTAGCACATCTATATCACTCTACATTGTGCCACATTTCGCATATCCCCTATAACCATGTCGGGCAAACCAATCAGCCAACAGCTGGCTACATGTTCCTTCCTCTTCAATATAACTTGTGTTGCATTGATAGCCATTTCGATTAACGGTTTCCGTCCTGCAATTAGGACTAAACCCCCTAAATAAGCTACGCTCTTCTGTACTCTCTCCTAAATAAACGCCATCAGAACTGTAAAATCGACATATCAAAAAATGCCACATTAACCCCGGTTGTTCATGCAGTTGTTCGTGCAAGTTAATAATCTTCATAGCTCCATTAACGCTTTGTATTTCATCTCTACTTAAGCATTTCATGTTTAGTACCTACTCTATTGCTGCTCAAATACCTGGTTATTTATGTCTTATTATCTATACCTTATTCTTTATGACGATCAGCGCCTATTTATTAGCTGCTATCGTGTCATAACAATTATAGTATAGATCAAAATTGTAAAAATGGTTCATTCCAAGTTATGCATTGGACGACCAAGATGACTAAGATGGCTAAGGATACTAATCGAATGCAACGATAAATAATCTGTCCACTCTACAAGAGTGCTATCCACGTATGGACTCTGCCCGGTTCTAACTATGCGGCTTTTGTACTTACAGCCAATAGCGAACCCACAGCAACAGATTACCTATCAATTTCTCCCACCAGCGCACCTGACGCAGATTCTCAGGATGAATTTGCCGTGCCTGTTGCAATTTGGTCTGAAAATCCGTAGCCAACCGCTGCTGTTGTGCCGGTTCACGCAATACCACATCTAGTTCCAAATCATGTAAGAGGCTACGATGATTAAGATTGCTGGAACCAATTATCATCCAATCATCAATAATAATTGTTTTGGCGTGTAATACCGCCGGCAGATATTCAAAAATTTGCACTCCCCGGTTTAACATCCGTTGATAAAAAGTACGCGAGGCTAACGGAATTAAGGGCAGATCAGATTTACTCGGCAGTAAAATTTTGACGTCTACGCCGCGGCTGGCTGCTGCTAAAAGATGACGCATGAAACGACTATCGGGCACGAAATAGGCATTGGTAATCCAGACCCGTCGCTGGGCTAAACGCAATCGCTTCAATAGCGCACAGCGCAAACTAAACCGCTCAATCCAGGTGTAACTCAGACGAAAACGTGGATCGGTTTTGACATAAGCGATCACTTGACGCCAATTTTGTCGCAACTTTTGCTGCTGCCAAATAACTTGAAAAGCAGTAAGGATTGACGCTAGACTATCTGCTCTATGCTGTATTTCATAACCCCTACGCTGCCCTATCGTCCCGCTACTACTATTAGTATTATCGTTAATATCGTGACTATCGTTACTATCACCAGCAACCACTACCTTTACTCCGATGTCACACCAACGGGTTCCATCCACCCCGAGTTCGCTGCCCGGCGTAAATACCAGGTTAAAACTGCCGTTATACACTATACGCTGGTCAATAATACAGCATTTACAATGATTGCGACAATTTAGCGTCGCCAACCCCTCGATTAGCCGTAGACAAAATAACGGAATACAATTCCACCAGCGTAGCTGGCTAGTCTGCCATGGCAAGGGGTGAAAAATTCGAAAATGAAAATGTGGATTATTATCTAGCTGTAGTTGTTTGATACACTGAATAAGCTGACTTAGATACTCGACACTGCCGATTCCATCAACCAACAAATAGACCGCTACTCCTCTACGCACCGCTTGTCCTAGCGTTTCCAGTAGCCGTCGCCCCCAGCCAGCGACCGCAAATATATAGATTTCGATCATGATCGACCGGGTAGCACGCACAAGATCCGCTTGCAGATGAGCAAAAAAACTATCGCTCTGAAAAAAGACCAGCTCGGATGTGGCTGTTGCCGTTTGTTCGCTACTCACAATACTTAATTCATCATATCGCTAACCCACCAACCCGCACAGCCTTTTATCCACATCATGTCTACCGCTCGAGGCGATTAAATAATCCCCCAAGCCTACTAAAGCCAAACCTACTAAACCCCTCGTTATACTTATTATACTACGACTGCTGTCGCAGCTTATCGGTCAAACTAAGACCAAAATGTCCATTTTGTATTCCATCCTTAATTCTATTGATAACGCCCAAACGCTCTTCAGCCAACTTTAAGCTCTCTTTCATGACCTCATTTTCAACTACGGTAATCTGGTTTTGCATTAGTGCTAAAACTAAACTGCCTAACATCGCCTTATTGCCGCGAAAATCCACAATCTCAAGCTCTTTCATCTCCCGGTCGTTTAGTAACTGCACAAAAAAATCGCAGGCTTGTTTGATCTCCCGCGGTTTAATTATAC
>CAVFMC010000070.1:0-2211 GCA_963623565.1 Bacteroidaceae bacterium
GCCAATCTACCGTTACTTTCTATATTCTTATTTAAGATCTTTATTTTTACTAACATCGCTCTAATTCATATCGTTACCAAACTTAACGAACTCTATTAGAGCATAAAACCAGATCTTCTTCAAGCGTTTCTGGCGCGATGATGGCTGCCTGCCATTATACCGTCCGGACCATAGCTTAAGTAACGGCCAGTTGTGCTGACTCACCTTCCTGCGCCGATTTCAATTCTAGCTGTGCTGACGCCGATGGCTGATCCAAACCCGCCTCATGCCGCAAATACTGCTGGAAATTCATCGCCGCCTGCGTCGGCTCTCGCTGCAATCCAAAACAGCGCTGAAAGAAATACTTAAACGGGTTACTGGAATAAGGGCGCGCTTGCAACTGTGTTACGCTAAGTAACCAATCACTCTTAGCAGGCAGCGAGCACTCGTAAACTGTCCCATCAATATTTACCGTCACTGTAGTATTCACCGCTCCAAGTTTGCCCTCATTAAACAGCTCCAAGCATTTTACATAATAAGCCTTTCTAAGTTTTGAATGCTGATCTTCGTTGGCATTTATAGCACAATTGTTCATATTAAATATGACATCTAACCGCTTCTTTAAGTTATCCGCTATAGTATCCTGTTTAGCTGTTCTAATATCCAGATACCCATCTAATACCAACTGTTGTTTTAGATCTTTTATAACCCCCCTAGGCGGCACCTGGGTCTTACGATTACTACTAGTCGACAACATATCACTGCAGCTCTGGTAACAATCATCGCTCAGCGCTTGGCAGATCGCAAAACGCGCATTACTGTCTAGTTCTAACTGACTATTTGGTTCTGTTGATTCCGCCAGTAGCTTACGCAGCGCTGTCTGCAAGCGCTGGTTACGTTTATTCTCACTACCGTGAGATAAAACTGACAAAATAATCAAGGATTGGGTATAGCAAGAATCATCTGGATTATTTAGTAAATCAGCGATCGCCTGCAGAGACGCGTTCAGGGCTTGGCCATCTTCACTGGCCATCACGCTATTACAAGCATGCACTAATTTAGCCAAATTAGCATTATATTGACACCATTGCTTGTTAACTAATTCGCTAAAGACTGCCCACTCTCCACCTAGTAAGCAACGACGATCATAGGTTGTTAACGCTGCCGGGGTACTTTGACTAAACTGGCTTAGTGACTGCTGATAACACATAAAAGTGTTAGGATGTAGCGCATACAATTTAGCGTTAATCACGCTGTAGGTTTCGACGCCATCCATAGTTTGCTGCGCCAGATTTTTATTGATATTGTTAGATGGATCGAAATTAAGTTGCAAATATTCGCATCCGTCCTCGGAATTCAGCAACCCGGCCTGCTGCGTCACTTCGCTAAAAGTTTGCCAAAGCTCTTCGACTTTCTGGGCGATTTGTGCCGTATTCCAATCCGCGGTGTTTAAATTTGCCGCCATCTGCTTTACGCTGTTGGCTGCTGCATTCAACGATTCTTCATTGCCCGGTGGCAGAAAATCTTGGATCATGGTTAACAGCTCAATGAGACTGCTGCAATAATAGTTAAGAATATACCCTGCTTGAATTTTCCGCGCTTTAATGCTCCCTACATTATTACGTTTTTGTTGAATCCGATCCGTAGTATAATCTTGCTTGCGCCACTTCTTAAGCTGATACTCCTCCTCATTACTAGGATCCCCCACCTGCTCAATTAAATCGGTCATGGTATAAAGATGGCTTACTAGACCATTATTTTTACCGCGGGCCACCCGACCAATAATCTGGCGATAAATCTCCGGATCGGTCTCCACATCCAGCAATACCGCTTGATCCAACTGTGCGTCCATACCCCGCCCCGCACTTAAATCCGCAAAAGTTGCCGAATAACAACCCTGTGTTCTTAATTCTTGAATCACCGCTGGATAATCATCGAAGCCACATGTCTGAGGATTATCAAGAACAAACTCGGTCGCATTTTCAGCCAAAAGATAGCAATCATAACCGTCGCCATCTAGCCGCCGTTGAAAGAGACGATAGGGACGTGATAATTTATTTCGCACTTCGGCATTATCCTCATCTACTAAATAGTTCATAAACGCTTGCGCAGCTGCATGCGCATTAATAGCATCCCGACTAAAGAGGATGCTACCCTGCATCTTTGGTGTCGACGCGGTTAACAGTTTCACTACCTCCCGGTTTTGTTCCTTTTTCTCCTGATCAATATCAG
>CAVFMC010000070.1:2221-5467 GCA_963623565.1 Bacteroidaceae bacterium
CAATATCAGTATGCAGCGCTACCGAAAATTGTACTTTGGCATCCTTATTCTGCTTGGGCGCAACAAAAGAAGACCTCAAATTACTGATTAAAATCGGCGTTGGCTCACTCGCTTGCAAATTCTTCAAATACGCCGTCAGCTGATCATCAGAGAGTAGACTATCCGCTTTATGCCCATTCAGTGGATATAACTGCCATACCCCCGCCGACGTCTCTATATAAATCGGCAGATCCTTAAATTCCTTATTGACATACTCCGCTACCAAGCAAATTTTTGAGCGATAATCCACCATTAACAGACTTACCGTCTTTTGCACTGGGGCCCGGTTATCTTTTTTGCTATTGCTTTTATTAGTCTTCTTATCCTGATTTAGATCCGCTTTGATCGCCCGCTCGGCAGCCCGACATAACTCTTTAACGGTCTGCTTGGTAACACACCTTTCCGGATTAAGCTGACGAACACCACCATGATCCGTCGGAATATCCATTTCGGCGCCATTAATGTTCTGATAAAAATCAACTCCGGTTTGGTAAGCAATATTGGTACCTGAATAACTACCATTCTTAACTACTACGCAGTACTGCCCTTGCGTATCCACTTTTGAACGATGTGCTGCTTCTTTAAAGCTCGAGGTAGCTTTACCAGTTACCTCGATCTGCATATCCGGTCCAAAATAGACTGGCAAAGCTTTTACCTTAGCCGCGCTCTGCTGCTTATCATTATAGGGTGCTGGTAAACTTTTATAATCGGCTTCGGTCAGTTTGTCATCTTGCACCAGGTGCCGTAACATCGTCGAAAACATCATATGCTGCTCCTGGTTGTAGACGTTGGTAGTATCGTCCCCCTCTTTACTCAGCAGGCGATAACTTAAGGTATCTTGCCGTTCCCCCAGCTCCAGCACCGGTTTGATGGCTAATTTAACACCACGATCAGCCGGTTCTTTCCGCCAAATCTGTTCAGCAGCATACAGCGCTGTCACAAAATGATCTAACGCCGCTTTTCGTGTATATTCTAAGCGTAATAGCCCTAGCTGCGTCTTAACGTCCTTCTCACTCTGCCTATCTTCGTTCTCTTTTTGTTCTTCTGCTGTTCGAATTTTTGTTTCCGTTTGGCTAAGTTGATCATGAATAAACTGACGATCCTCAGTATTAGGCGGTGAGAGCCGCGCTAAACCATCCAGCTGTTCCGGGCTAAAATCCTTATAAAGCTGATTAATAATCTGATCAAACGCCGCTTTCTGTTCCTGCTGGGTATAAGCCCCCTTCTTTTCCAGCTCGCCCATAACTTGGCGATAATACCTATAAATCTGATCATATAAATTTTCGCGCGGATTATGAATTCGGCTGGCAAAAGACTCCACCGGACTAGCACCGACTAAGGTATCCCGCACGTCCATATCCATGCCTTTATCCACTTCATCCTTGTGCATATAAATCCGGAACTGTTCCGTTGCCTGCTTTGTAACCGTTTGCTGATTAAGCAACCCATGATTCAGAGTAAAGGCATTCTCATCGCTAACAAAAAAGTATTTGGCACCTGAAGTCAGCTTCGGGGGCTTTTGACTATTAGTGACCACTTCTACCGGTATGTTAAACATGCTAGCAAAGCGGGTTAAATCATTCCCATCCCGCTTTGCTAGCACCTGAGTAGCAGTAGTAATCCAAACGATACTATTATTCGACGCAACCAGATAATCAAAAAGCGCGTTAGTAGCGATCACTAGACTTTTACCTCCGCCGGTACTCAGATTAAAGAAAGGTTGTTTACCGGTAAAATGGGACTGCGCATGCAGCAGATTACAGACTAATTGATGCAGATAAGGATATTTCCCAGTGGTACGAAAACTATTTTCCGCTAGCCCCAGCAGCAATTCATGGATCAGATCATCTCGAAGTGATACATTCTTACCATATTTGCCCTCGCGTAGTAGTTCTGCTAGTTTATTACAGTAGCGCACTAACTGTGCGTCATTTAGATGTCTTAGGCTATGATATTTAGGATCTAAGGAGTTCGGCTTAAAAAAATCCGCGCCACCCACAAACTCAAAGGCAGGATGCATAAACAGTGGCCGATCCGCTAAACTCGCTAAGTGTGCTAATTCTGAGCACAGATTATCGATATCCTCGGGGTTAAACTGTTGGCTATCACCTAAACTAACCCGTAAACCAGCTAAATAAGCCTGAACATCTTGATCGGTGAAAGTAACTGGACCTTCAGTAATAGCATCATCGATAGTAGATCTAGCTGCGGTAATTGATGGACCGGATGATTCGGCTACCGGATCATTTAATAATACTGAACGCATTTTTGTGTAGCTGGCCCGTCCCGTATGATCGTTATAAAGTAGTTCTAGCGCTCTTAATTGATCATTATATTTGATTAATTTTTCACCGTTAGCAGCATAATCCGGGCTAAAACAAAACTGCACTGCCGTATTATAAATTTCTCCGCAACGCCGCTGCAACGTCGCTCGATCCTCATCTGGCACGGTATTTTGACCCACTGAACTCCAATACTCCTTATTTGAATCATCCGCTTTAGTTTGCTCAACACGCTGCTGTTCTAAGCGCCCTAAAATTGCTAGACGCTGCAACATCTCTAACTGCGACTGATTATTCTCATCATTCAGATAAGCTTTAATCGACTCAAGGCGAACACTGAATTTCTGGCCCGCGCACTCATCATCGGCCAGTAATATTGACCAGGTTTTTTTATCAGCCATCCTTAAAATCGGTAGGTAGATCTCTTTACCCTCCGGATCTTTGACAATCGATTCTAAATTTTCAAACCACCCTGGTGGAATCTCGGGGTTCTTATCCCCGTTTAACGCTTGATCCATCTCCTCTAGCGTATGCTGAATGCTAAAATTACGAAAATCACCCGGAATCTGATCGCACCGTTTCATAAAATCAATCAACTGGTGGACCATGTTATCAGCTTGATCACCCTGTTTCTCAATGATCCGCAATAACAACGATTGATGATCTGGGTAATTTTGAAGCAACTGCAGCACGATCTGGGCATCTCCAATATCTATTGGAGCGGAGGGATCAAGCGAAATAGCTGCTTGACTAAAAACCTTAATAAAAGGAATCAGGCTATCTTTGTTCAGGGGCGGTACCTGTTGTAAAGTAAAGTTAAGAAGATTTAACCCTTGATTATTGGCTGGTAAAGTTCTATCCGTAAATAGGCTAAGTAGTTGCTGCGGTGCCGGTAGCTCTTCTCGCGCCGCTTCTTTGGTAGATG
>CAVFMC010000071.1:0-523 GCA_963623565.1 Bacteroidaceae bacterium
ACTGCACAGCGTGTTGTGTTACGGCGCTGCGTGGTGATGCGATGAAATTAATATCTTATAAGTTAATAAAATTAAGCAAGATTAATTTAAAAATATAGAGAATTTAGCGTTTAATTGGCCCAGCTGTTTAATTGTTAATATGATTGATTATGTGCGCTGCAGACTACTTAAGTTTAGTGTAGTGTAGTATTGGTAGGTAGTATTTAGTTTGTTTGCGGCACACGTTACCAGTTTCCTGGTGATGATAGCTAGCGGGTACCACCTGATCCCATTCCGAACTCAGAAGTGAAAACGCTATACGCTGATGATAGTGTGGGGTCTCCCCATGTGAAAGTAAGTAATCGCCAGGATTTGTTTTTATTGTTTTATTTTTAAAAAGAAGAGGGAGAGAACGTTATTCGCTTTCTCCTTTTTTTATTGTCCAATGTTGTCGTCTATTTATTTTCTCCATAATTTGCATATAAGCCCGCGCTTTAACAAGCCGGTTGCGCAACATAATGGTTGATATTGTATTGTGTAATGT
>CAVFMC010000071.1:533-1171 GCA_963623565.1 Bacteroidaceae bacterium
TCTTAATAAAATAAAACGTTTTCTAACTAGTTTTATTATAAATATCGCCGTATGTAATATATATTACTGGCTGTTCTAGTTTTTTACTAAAATGGCGTCATACCACTTGGTTGTGTTGCTTTAGCGACTTGTAAACAAGTTTAAACTTGATCGTATGTCTCATTGTCTGTTTCGTGCGCCATATTTTTATCATCGATAAATAAGATGCACCAGAGTTATTTGTATGTTCTACCGCTTTCTTAAGTTCGTTTGGATAGTGTCTATTATTACTATCAAGCCGTTTTGCTTTTGTGAATTCTATTTTAACAGAATATAATCCATTGGTTTGCTATCCTGACCTAATAATACCTCATTTAATAATATTTAGAATATTCCAGGCTGTTCGTTATAAATTGTAAACATCAAAGTATTTACGCTATTGATATTGCAACTTGTGGCAGACATAACCCATGGAATCTCTTTTTCTTTTTTAACGATCATAACATACTAAATTCTCGTTCGGTATGGCTAAGAAATTTTTTATCAGATTTCTTGCGCGTATTAATTAAACGTATCAAAAAGCTTTCGTCGCTGCACAATTTCATTAATATGCTCAATATGCTAAATAATTCAGATTCTTTTTGTGAAAGAATGAACTC
>CAVFMC010000071.1:1181-5347 GCA_963623565.1 Bacteroidaceae bacterium
CTTCATGTACTATATAATGCAGTGAACCTAAACGCCTTTCTGTTTGTTTAAAAGTAGATGATACTAATGCAATATTGTTCGTTTTTATCGCATTAACTAAATTGTTATATAATTCCAACTCTTGTTCATGCGGCAGTTCGAATGCTCCTTTTTTAAAGTTTTTACTTTAAAATTTTCCTGTGGCTGCATATTACTTTCTCCATTTAGCGCATTTAGCTAGATAGTTTTTAAATAATTTTTAACTAAAATCGCACGAGCAAGATGCTGCTAGTGCGATTATGATTATTGTACATGTGCAAAAAGCAACCGATGATTTCCATTATTTACAGCTAATTTACAACTAAGATAAATTTGCATAACTACGAAGAAATTAGTAGTATATTCATCAAGTGGTCGATACCGCGGTTTATGGTGTATATAATAGTGACAGCATGATTAGTAAAAGATAACTGAAGTGGTAGATATAATACAGATAAGATATAGACAAAATACAAAGAGATATGCCGATAGTTAGAATCAGAGAACATGAGCCGTTTGATAGCGCGATGCGGCGATTTAAACGTTTATGTGAGAAAGCAGGTATTCCAGGGAAGCTGCGTCAAATTGAATTTTACGAAAAACCAACGGTGCAGCGTCGTCGTAAGAAAGCGACCGCCATTAAACGGATCCAAAAGCAGCAGAGCGAAAGACTAACTATGCTAAATGGCGGCGGTCGGTATCATAGGTAAATAGTCGGTTATTGATAATGCAAGTAGAGATATGGGCGGCGAGTGGTATTAGTTCGACTGGTTAGGTGCGGCTAACAAAATAGGATCTATAGCTAGCCGTGGCGGGGTGGCGTTAATACGCTGAATATGTAAATGGAGCGACATATGGTATGCGAGTTATATTCGCGCTTACGAGATGATCAGAGTTACTTTGCTCGTTACGGTAAAAGTTTGATGGCAGAAGCGCTTAGTGCAGTAATCGATGATTTGGATCGCCAAAATTATAAAATCAGAGAGCAACGACAACGGTTGGCGCCCGCAGCAACGGCCACTAATAATTTAGATCTAAAAGCGGACGACGATATTATTACGGTGTTAAAATTATATATAACTAAATTTCGTGCGTTGGCGGCAGAGCTTAAACAACGTGGTGATCTAAGCCAAGCGGTGCAGGAGAACGTGAAGGCGATGTTTTTAACCCATTATCTGCCCAAATCGCTAGTGGAATTGAATTTGGATAAAGTAGTCAGAGAGACACTGGATAAATATCAGGCAGATTCGTTGCAGTTTTTTGCGGTGATTTTACGTGATGTCTTAAGTTGCGTGTCGAGCAGTGATTTAACCGCAGAAATTCGGCAGTTGATCGCGCAAAAAGTTCGTGTCCGGTTGATGCAGCGACTTAGAAGCATGTATGAAAATGAACAAGATGAGCGAAGTTATTGGCCGGCGGTAGTATTGCAAGCTCGGGAGGATGAACGGCTTTATAAACAATACAAAAAGAAGCCAACTAACAGCGCGTTATTGAATAGGCATAATTACTGGAGTTTAAGTTCTTATTTAGCCCTGGTACCGACGCCGGAATAGAATATTAGGTGCTTTAGTCATAAGCGTTTTATTAATGCAATGTTAATGCCATGTAGTTGGTTAATTTAGTTGCGACATTTAATTGTAGAGTGTTATACTATTAAACGATAGCGCCGGCATAGCTCAGTTGGTAGAGCAACTGATTCGTAATCAGTAGGTCAGAGGTTCGAATCCTCTTGTCGGCAGAGTACATTATCTAACTATCTAAGTTGCTCTTGCAAGCCTAACGGTTTTGTTATATACTGCCAACCGTATTTGAATAGTGATGATAACATCAATTATTACGGGCGATTAGCTCAGTTGGTAGAGCACTGCTTTCACATAGCAGGGGTCGTTGGTTCGAGTCCAGTATCGCCCACCATTAGTTTGCAACATACATATATTATATATACCATTATACTATATAGCAGTAATAGTAAGTAATAGTAGCGCGCCATGGGTATGGGTATAGATAGTGATAGTAAGCATGTAGGCACAATCGTCAGCGTGATTGGCGCGGTGGTGGATGTGCAATTTACGGTGCAGGAACTACCCAAAATCTATAATGCGCTCCGGGTGGTAGACTGTCCCTTAATTTTGGAGGTGCAACAGCAGCTAGGCGATGGCGTGGTGCGAACTATTGCTATGGGAGTAACCGATGGACTGAAGCGCGGGCTCTTAGTGGAAGATACCGGAGATACTATTCAGGTGCCGGTGGGCGCCTGTACTTTGGGTCGAGTGATGAATCTGCTGGGCGAGCCACTGGATTTTCAAGGTCCGATCGCGGCGCAGGAGTATCACTCCATTCATCGTCCACCGCCTGCCTTTACCGACCAATCAGGCGAAGTCAAAATCCTGGAGACCGGGGTTAAAGCGATCGATCTACTCTGCCCTTTCGCTCATGGTTGCAAAGTGGGGCTTTTTGGTGGAGCCGGCGTTGGAAAAACCGTTACCATTATGGAACTGATTCGTAGTATTGCCATTGAACATGATGGTTATTCGGTCTTTGTAGGGGTAGGCGAACGTACCCGAGAGGGTAACGACCTTTATCATGAGATGCAGAACGCGCAGGTGCTAGATAAAGTGGCGTTGATTTATGGACAGATGAATGAACCGCCCGGTAATCGTCTGCGGGTGGCGCTTTCGGGTCTGACGGTAGCGGAAAAATTTCGCGATGAAGGCAAGGATGTACTGTTTTTTGTGGATAATATTTATCGCTATACCTTGGCCGGGGTGGAAGTATCGGCCCTCCTTGGGCGGATGCCCTCGGCGGTAGGTTATCAACCCACCTTGAGTGAGGAAGTGGGGCTGCTACAGGAACGGATTAGCTCAACCAAAAACGGTTCTATCACTTCCATTCAGGCGATTTATGTGCCGGCCGACGACCTTACCGACCCTTCACCGGTGACCATTTTTGCCCATCTGGATGTAACTGTTGTACTGTCGCGTCGGGTGGTAGAATTAGGAATCTTTCCGGCCATCGATCCGCTGACCTCCAATAGTAAATATTTGGATCCAGAATTCGTGGGGGCAGAGCATTATCGCGTGGCGCGCGAGGTGCAGAGCGTATTGCAGAAATATAAAGAACTACGAGATATTATCGCTATTTTAGGTATGGACGAGCTTTCCATTGAGGACCGGTTGATCGTTAATCGGGCCCGTAAGATCGAGCGCTTTTTATCCCAGCCTTTTTTTGTGGCGGAGGTATTTAGTGGTACGCCAGGCGTTTATGTGTCTATTCAGCAGACGGTAGCAGACTTTGGGCGAATTTTAGGTGGCGAGTGCGATGAATGGCCAGAACAGGCGTTTTATATGGCTGGGTCGCTGGATGAGGTAGCCAAGCGGGTGTAGCCTCTTGACATTTATATGACCTATCTAATTCATGCGCATTTTAATTGTTATTAATATCAACGGCCAATGCTATGATCAACGGAGAGCTGCAGCTGTATTTAGTGAGCTTGGAGCAGCAGGTTTATACGGGCGTCATTGATCATCTAACCGCACCCGCCTATCAAGGGGATCTAGAGGTGTATCGCGGGCATTGTGCTATGCTAGCGCTACTGCAACCAGGGCAGGTTAAGATTAGCTTTGCCGACGATCGTGAGCCAGCATTTTTTTATATTTCCGGCGGCGTGCTAGAGGTGTGGAATAATGTGGTTAATCTGTTGGCAGATGATATTGTGCGAGCGGAAGAGATTGATGCCGGGGCGGTGACAGCTACTATGCAGGAACAACAAGCCCGCTTAGAACGGCGAAACGATCAGGAGGAGAAAGATCATAGTTACAGCCAGATGCTGATTAAAATGGCCCAGACCCGAGCCAAATTACGGGCGCGCAACAGCTATAGCGCGGCGCGTTACGCTAGGGGCAAACGCTAAGTGGGGCGTAGGATGGTACAGCGTTAACGCGCGAATATTGGTCGCAACGCTGTTCTGACTTACATTTTTTAGCTGTGCATTATTTATGTTTTGGTATCTCACGTATAACGTTTAGTGTTTTGTGTTCCGACTAGGCACTTTTTGCGTGGCGATTGCATGAAAAGGACTAAAATCTAAAACTTTAGAAATTTCTCTATAAAAATCCTTGACTTGCTCAGGGATTAAATTTAAAATAGAC
>CAVFMC010000072.1:0-5263 GCA_963623565.1 Bacteroidaceae bacterium
GCTGAGCGTCTTGGAGCGACAGCAGCAGCTAGATGGCGAACAGCAGCTGTCAAATGGCACCCTGCATGGCGAGGCCACTCCTCTAGCCAAAGCAGGTGAGGTAGAACATCTGATGCAGCATACTAGGCAGTTATTAGCTGCCAAGCGTTTTACCCAAGATGCAGCCCATTTAGATAAAATGCTGCTAAAAATGCGGCATATTTATCAGCGGGCACAGCTAAGTAACGCAGAAGTGGCGATGTTGGAGGGGATGCTTTCTGCTTATGAACAAAACTAAGCGGGAACAGCCGCAACAGCAGGCAGAAGCAAGTACGTCTCAGATGATCACAGGTGAGCAGATTTATCTCGATTATATGGCTACCTGTCCATTGGATGATCGAGTGCGCGAGGCGATGTTGGCGCTGGGAGTGCAGGTAGGCGCAAAGAGCGGATCGGGCAGAGCAGCTACCGCCCGACTCATCGGTAACGCTAATGCGATGCATCAGTTTGGGAACGCTAGTCGGCAGGCGATTGAACAAGCGCGGGCGCAGGTTGCCCAACTGATTCATTGTACTCCGCAGGCCATCACCTGGACTAGCGGGGCCACCGAAGCTAATAATCTGGCTATTTACGGCATCGCCCGCTTTTATCAACGTAACGGTCGCCACCTGATTACCTCATGGCTAGAGCACCCTTCGGTGCTGGAGTGTTTTAAACAATTGGCGACCCAGGGGTTTCGGGTGGATTATTTAGAACCGAACGCACAGGGGGTGGTGTCGGTGGAGCAATTAAAACAGCTGCTAGACTCGGAGACTATCTTAGTGTCGGTGGCGGCCGCCAGCAGTGAATGGGGCAGTTTGCAGCCGGTTGCGCAGCTGGCGGCGGAGGCGCATCGAGTTGGGGCGCTGTTTCATAGCGATATGGCCCAACTGCCGGGTCGCGTGCTGCCGGAATTCTATGATATGCAACAATTAAACCTTGATGCTGCCACTTTTTCAGCTCATAAGCTTTACGGACCGATCGGCGTTGGGGCACTGTATTTGCGGCAACAGCCTAAATTACATCTGGCCCCGCTGTTCTATGGAGGTAGCCAGGAGGACGGGATCCGTCCGGGCAGTTTGCCAGCGCCCTTGATTGTAGGTATGGGTAAAGCCTGTGAGTTGTTGCAACAGGAAGACCGATCGCAACTAGCGTATTTGCAGCAGCTAACGGAGGCTTTTATGCGGACTTTAAGTCAGTTGACCGCGGTTGTGCCACTGGACCAGCAGGTTTACCCACTTGATGTTACTAAACAGCAACTACAGAGTAGGGTAATCATTAACGGTGGAGCGCCAAAATTGCCCAATCTAATTAATCTAACGGTGTTAGGATTAGAGCCGGCACGGGGACTGCTAGAGTTGCTGCCGAAAATAGCGGCTTCCTACAGCTCCGCTTGCCATTGGGATTGTCGCAGTCAGCAACCGCCGGTCTCCCAGGCACTGCTACATTTGGGGGTGCCAGAAACGCTGTTACGCCACACCATCCGGCTATCCTGGGGTCGCTATACTACGGTTGAGGAAGTGGAGCAGACAGCCCAGCTGATTAGCCGGTTAGTGACCAAGAGGTAGCGTTTATCAGTAAAATGGAAAAAATAAGTAAGTATAATAATAAAACGGCAGATGATAAATATAGATAGGGCAAACGGAATAATCCAGAAGATGCTAGCGCTAGATAGCTCGGCCGACAGCCTATCGTTAGCTTTTACCTTCCAAGGTCGTTGCTATCAGCGCTTTCAAGTAGCGCCGCGGCAACATGCGCAGTTACTAATTCCACTGCTACGGGAGCTAGCACAGGAGATCGATCCACGGCAGTCGCTAACCCAGCTGTTAGCGGGGAGCGTACTAGTGGTTTCGCGGGGACCGGCCACTAGTTTTACCGGGATCAGGCTAGCCATGAGTTTTGCCCAGGGGCTAGCTGCCGGACTAAAGCTACCGATCATTCCGATCTCTACGCCAGCCGGTTTGGCTCTCCAATGGTTGCAGCAAGCCAGCGCTGCGCAAGTGTCGTGTCTCCATCCACAGCAGCGACAGCGGACGCCGCTCACGATTTGGGTGGTGATCGATGGCAAAATGCAGAGTCTTTATTATTCGGTGTTAACGGTCGCTATGGGTGATGGCGATTATTCTCTGCTTGCCGAGCCCAATGAAGCGATTATGACGCTAGATGAGTTAATTAAAGCACTGCTAGCGCATCCACCGGATCTGTTGTTATTAGATGAGCAGCTAGCGGCATCGCTCATGCCATGTTTGCCAGCCCAGCTGCCGCAGAATCTAACTATCATGCCGGTTACAACTTGTTTGCAGGCGCAATATTTAATCTTCTTGGCTCAGCAAAAACTACAAGCGGCGATTAGCGAAGGCGCTGCGTTAGATTATCCAATGCTTTTACAACGGTTTAGTGCCTCATCAGCGGTGCCGCATTATCTTCGTCCCCAGCAGTTTTGGCATAAACAACCGTAGCCAAAAGCGGAATGAATAAACAATGAGCTAAATGAGATGCAGATTTTTTTAGTGGGTGGTGCGGTACGGGATCAGCTGCTGGGTTTACCAGTGCGTGAACGTGATTACGTGGTGGTGGGTGCGACGCCCAGCGAAATGCTAGCACAGGGATTTAAGCAGGTTGGACGCGATTTTCCAGTTTTTTTGCATCCGGTGACCCACGAAGAATATGCGCTGGCACGTAGTGAACGTAAAGTTGGGCCGGGTTATGTAGGTTTTCACTGTTTTACTTCGCCGGAGATTACTCTGGAGCAGGATCTGCTGCGGCGCGATCTCACTATTAATGCTATGGCCATGGATGCGCAAGGTAAGATCGTCGACCCTTACGGGGGGCAGCAGGATCTGCATGCAAAAATTTTACGTCATGTTTCGCCTGCTTTTGTAGAGGATCCGGTACGGGTGCTACGAATTGCCCGTTTTGCTGCCCGTTTTGGTGATTTTCGGGTGGATGAGACCACGTTGCAGCTGCTGTGCCAGATGACCCGTAGTGGTGAACTAGATGTTTTAGTGGCAGAGCGGGTGTTACAGGAGTTTTTTAAAGCTATGAGTAGCGCCGCGCCAGATCGGTTTTTTAAGTTATTAAAAACCATTGCTGCGCTCAAGATTTTATTTCCCGAACTGGATGCTCATTATTCAGCCGTAATTGCCTTAACCGCTAGCACAGCGTTTCGTGCTTTTGGTGCTGATAAACTAGTTAAATTTTGTAGTCTAGCCAGTTTATTGAGTGATAACAACGATGGTCGACAAGCTGATAATGATAATACAAAGCAGCAGATTAATGGATTATATAACCTAAAACGGCTGACCCAGCGTTATCCATTCCCTAAAAACTACTACGCTGCGGGTAAAATTGCGCTTTTTTTGCATCAACGGCTGCAATACCCAGTGCATGGCGCGGCCGAATTATTGCAATTAATTGAGCGGTTAGATGGTTTTCGGCGGACTCAGCTATTACAGGCTGCTTGTACCAGTTTAACCGCGCGCTTAGTTACTTGCTCAGCTTATCAAGCGCGAGTGGCGGCGTTGCGCTCAGTTTTAGCGCGGACGCTCTCCATTAAATTAACCCCAGCAGAGATACAGCAAACCGAGGATAAAACCCAATTAGGCGCAAAACTCCATGATAAGCGCCTTAGATGGATATCGAATGATTTGCCTTATTCAGCAACCATGAATTAAATTAATTTGCCATGATAGTGTTTTAGTTATGGCGCATCGTGTCGCTATTATAATCATCATCATTATCCGCTTCTGTCAATACAAACTCAGGCCAGATGTGCGTAATTGCTTTTAGTAATTTTATTACGTTTTCGTCCAAATGGTACATGATCTCAATTAGTAGCGAGCGGCTACTCTGATCAGTTTGCTCATTTTTGTACGTCAAGATGTTCTCCAGTAGTTGCGGATTATTAGCGCAACTCTGTACAATTAATAACGCTAGCTCGATTCGCTGAGGTAATGGTCCAGTTGTTGGCGCTAAAGCTAAAAGTATAGGACTATAGCCATCTTCGTTGCATTGTTGCAACATGCTGGCAAATGGGTCAGCCTCTAACTGATGGGCAGTCTTCAAAATCATCTCGGTACACTGTAGATCACCCATTTGAATAGCGATCATTAAACAGTTATTGCCAGTCCGGTTCCAATGCGGTAACATCCAACGCAATACGTCAGCTTGCTGCGCTGCTTCCAGTAGTATTTGTAATTTTTCCGGCTCTTGCTTACCCTTAACCATTTGCGCCAGCAGGTTATCATCATCAGCATCCATATAGAGTAATATCGGTTTAAGTAACCCATTGTTATGCGCTTCCTGCAGAATCAAGGAGATGCTGTGATGTAATTTATCTTTTTCTTCCTGGATTTGTTTTTCTTCATTTTCTTTTGATGTAATGCACACTGAATAGTAATCAAGTATATCCCGAAAATGCAAACGGCTAACTGCTTGCAACAAAAAAGAATTGTTTGGCTGGTTAAATAGCACCATATCCATAAAGATTTCTTTAGACTTGGCCGTGTTAATGATCAGCTTAATAACATCTTCATTCCGCCGGGTTAAGGCGAGTAGTAAACAGTCATCGCCATTCTTATTCCGTTGCAGCAGTAGTTGTTTTAGTGTGGTTGGGTTAACGTTATTAGTAGGGTCGGTAGCAACACACAACAGTGTCTTAACATGGAGTAGTGACCTGATATTGATAGCTGCCATTATAGCGTTATTACCAAACTTATCGCTAGCAGTTAAGAAATCAGTCATTGTTATGCCGCATGACTCTGCTGCTTTCATTAGTGCTTTACTATCTTCTCTAAAGCCATGTGCAGACTCAGCATCAGTTGAATCTATTAGTGTTTCTATATTGTTCTTCGCCACGTATAATGCCCAACTCAGAGCACTTATATTTTCGCTGCAATACTGTAGTAACATTTCTCGCATGACTTTTATTCCTTTTTCTTCTAGTTTTGTTGCCAATTCTAGAATCAAATCAACGGCATTTGCATAATGATGTCTCTGCGTCGCCTCATACGCTATTATAGATAATAGACAGTTTACATCATCATTGCGCGCATCACATTGCAGTAAGATTTCTTTAAGTATCCCCGATTTCTGCGCTGCCTTAACAAATAGCATAGTGGCCTCTTCTGCATCATCTGATGTTAACAAGTAGGCTAGTAGGGGTCGATGATGCCAAGTGTCGAGATCGCTATCACTAAATAGTAATATATTTTTAATAGCATCAGATTCTTCTACGGCATTAAGC
>CAVFMC010000073.1:0-5189 GCA_963623565.1 Bacteroidaceae bacterium
CCTTTAAATATCGAGCAGATGCTGCGTCTAGTCATCGGTACTTGCCTGAGCCACCAAAAACAAAAAGAAGGAGTCGATATTTATAGCGTTTTACAAAACTTGGCAGGAGAGGATGCGATCAAACAGGACCAAAAAACCGCCAAGAAATTTATCGCTTTTCGTATGCGAATGTTTCGTAAGCGAATGGCTAACCAGCCAAATACTGCTGCTATCAGCGATCGGTTAAAACAGCCATCAATTCAGGACGATACTAATTTGTTGCAACAGTTATATCAGGATTTAGCAACTTATCGTAATATTTATGTCGGAACTCTCTTGCCGATTTCGGACGGTTTATATTACGATAATAAACTATCAAACGATCCACATCTGCAACAACTGTTTATACATACCCAACAGCAGCTATCGGTACTGAGAGAGCGGATTAGCCAACATTATGCTCTGCTCCCTGATATGGATCAGTTAGATAACCATAACTGCTCTACTTTAGCTGATATCAAAGAACTACTCTGGTCTATAAAACATAACAGTATATTTATCAGAAAATGCAATTTATTCCAGCAGCATCAGTTGCTTGATAGCCTACAAAAACTCGATGAGCAACTCAAAAGATTAGACGATTCACTAACTACTAAGCAAGAGGCCTTAAAAAATGAACAGCAGATAATCAAACTACCAAGGCTTCCCAAACTGCCGACTGCCGTTGTCCAAGACGCTATTTTATCACCCACGATCGACAAACTAAATCAGCAATATTACTTTACCGTATCCAGTAACAATATTAATATACTGGAGAGTATACGGCAGTTCGAGCAACAAAACTCATACTCAGAGCTGGCGGAGGAGGATGAATCTATACAGGTTTCCTTACAGGAGGAGGAGCAACAGCTACAAGAAGAACAAGAACAAGCACAAGAAGATGAAGAAGCGCAGCAACAACAGCAATGCGCCCGGGATGTATTGCAGTTTCAAAAACTACAAAAACGTAGTCCGGCGCGCTTCGGAGCTAGTTTTAGTTTGGGTAATGCGGACCCTGCTTTGGTAGCGGAGCAATGTTATGTGCTGCCGGATGATAAATCTGACGCCTGGGATGTCCGCGGGATGCTTATCTGGCTTAACCTTACTTGCCCAGCGCAGAGCCTAGATGCCCATTGGCAAGCGTTGCCGACTGCAGTAGAGGCACCGGATGATCGTTATAACTTCCAGGCTGCCGTAGACAATTTGCAAGCCATTATTATTAAAATTCGAGAACGGTCAAACATACCAATGGCGAATGACGAACCGGCCACGTTTATAGAAAGATTGCATACGACGTATTTACCGCTAATTAATGCTAACGAACAGCTGCGTGCAACTCTTCCAGCTGCCCGTAATGGTAAAGATGACTGGCATCCAAATTCACATCTTCGACATACACTACTAGAACCCGTACAACTTGCGTTTGAAGCTAAATACCAGCTAAATCAAACCCAGTTTAACATAAAAAGTTTTTCCGTATCCGCTATGATCCAGCTTCTACAGAAACCGGATCTAGCGCAAGCGCTACTGACTGGTGACTCACTACCAGCGGGTTTTGTACTTAAGCGCGATGCATATAACAACCTACTGATTAGTTATGATGTTAATCTGGCTCGTACTGCAGTCCAGCATCAAGCAGAGACCCTGGCACAAGATTTTGGCCATGAGTATCTACAGTATTTAGGTAATGAAGTTTGGCAGAATGATGGCAATACTGGGTTTGATGATTATCTGCAACTACCGACAATCACAGCGGGGCAGCCAGTAGCAGAATCAACAGCAAAGTCAGCAAGCACGGCTGCTCAGCAGTTAACTACTCTGCTAGCGGAAAATGAAGTCTTATTGAAACAACTGGGCTGTGACGACATAACCACTTTTTGTAAACATTTTCAGCAACTCACCACTGAATCGGACGCTACGCATCAATTACAAGCGATCGAGCGTTTTATCAAAGCGCTCCGCGTTCTATCGGTTCATGCGCCCTCTATTTTTAAGTTGTTTCAAGAACAGTATTTAGCTAATAACGCGAACTGGGGTCGCTTTCTAGATAGCGCTCATCTACAAGCTTTAGTGACCGCTGGTCAATGGAATCATGAGAATCAAGAATTTTTTGCCAAGATGGTACAGCGACATCTCAATGAAGTAGGCTCTTATAATTTTGCAGCATTCACCTCTCACTTTCACTATTTTGTTACTCGGATGCAGGACATCTATACCCGAACTGATCATGGCGAATTCCGCATCGAGGCTAATTCACCTTTTCTAGCAAATATACAGCATCATAATTTCATTCAGGGGATTAATGCTGCCGCCTGGATGGTAGAAACCGCGCAGCGCCCGGAAGATATTCTGTATCGCTTGCTACAAGATCCAACTACTAGCCATAACTTAATGGAAGGATTGCATCGGCAATTTGCACGGGATCCTAGTTTATTACGCGAACAGGTGCTAATGCGGGCTGGGCAATCAACCCAGGCTCTTCAGACCAACTAGATCAATATGCATGGTTTAAATACGAGATTGCACAAGTTCCATCACTTGAAGAACTTACTGCCCGTGAGAGACAGATAATATCTTTAGATGGCGCATTAGGCGATGCATCAAATTCAACGCGAGTCAGAGAAGAGTTACAAAATAAAATCGCAGCTGTACCACGTTTAATGCGTCAACTAGCCTTAAGTCGCGGCATGACACCAACATCAGCCGCCCAATTAATCGAGGATTTAAACCGGCATGGCGTGGTGGCGGATCTTGCTCTTACTACTACTATCTTAAACTACCGTTTTCCGCGGATTAGGTTAAACTACAGTTTTCAACGGATTAGCACCGTTACTGGTAACATGCTTGACCAGCTAGGCCCCGACAGTAAAGTCATTAATTATTGTCCTATCATCTTCTTGAATAAAATTTTAAAAGAGACTAATTTTGGGCAACGAATCAACGCTAAACAAAACAGTAAAACATTAGAAAGCGAAAGCTATGATATACAGGATGATGGTAAACCATTATCTTGTGTAACGCAATTTTTAAGCCAGCTTCACGAGAAATTTACCTACGATATTTCTACTGAATATCCTCAATTAGTAGACCAGCCGCAATCCTTTGAACTCTGTGCCTTGCTCACCCTGCTTACTGATTACACTTATTTAGGTCGGGATGCCACTGAACTGAACGCCTCATCCTTTGCTGACAGTATCAGAGAGATTAAGGGAATTATCACGGACCAATTAAATGAAGATAACCAGCTGGTGGTGCAAAATTATGATCTCTTTTTGCAACTAGCCCAACACACCTTACGTCAATTAGATTTTAATCCATTGGAGATAAAAGGCGAGATACTTAAGCAGCGTGCCCAGTTTTTGAAAGATATCATTCAAGAACTAGTCCAAGCAACCAAAAAAATGGTCGTAGAGATAGATCAAGAACGAACACTGCGCGCTTCAGAACTGCCATCCCCCTCCTCCGTTGTCGCTTCGAATGCCTCAAGTACCTCGTCACAGCCAGCCCAGTCGCTAGATGCGGAAACTTTTGCTTTTACCCTGCATAAGTATCAAAATGCAACCGTTGCCTCTTTAAAAAAGCGTTACGGTTTTAAGTTATGTAACAAGAGCGATGAGCAGGCCTTGGCGACGGCGATAAATCAACAAGCGGTCGATGATGCGGTTCTATCTATCATCACCGGTATCTTAAAGATCGCACACTGTCATGATGAGCCAATTAGCAATCTGGCTGTTTGTGTAAATAGCCTTAGCCAGGCTACTGGAACGATAGGATCCTATTGGCAGGACAGCGAAAAAAGCTTTACTGATCAACACACACTACAAAATCATGGCGATAAAATTAGCGATGGCCATCGTGTCTGTAATTTTATCCAAGTCGCACTCGACGACCAATTAGACTCGGTTGGTATGGTGACTGTGGCTGCGGTTAGGCTGTTAATTAGCAATGCCATGACAAAGTTCAAAGCAACTATTGAGCAAAATTGTGTCGAAACGCTCTCAAGCCAATTTGCGGACGTAGACACAAACAAGATTAACGAATTAGTAAAGAATGAATTGCGAACTGATGATACCTACGCCCTAATCGGTGAACGCAGCCAACATAATCCGCATCAATTCTATAATATCCTGGCTTTTGGGCAAGTTAAGCTAGAGTTAATTCTAGGTATTGCCAGAAGTATTAATGTTAACAATAGCAAGCTAACTAGTCAGCAAGGTTTTCAACTTTTACAAACGGTATTTAAAAATCCCGCTTTTGATAACCGTATCGCTCAACTTAAATATGATTGTCATATTGTTGAAACGCCGGCTACTTCGACACCCCAGCAAACTTTTAATGAAAAAATTTTTGCCCATTTTACAACTTTTTATCACCTAACCGAGGGTAATCGGGAATTTGCCGAGCTACTTCCAGATGTTGCTGTTCTGTTTGAACAACTATTTGGCTCGGGCGGTCCTGGTTTTACGCAACAGACGATTGAGTTTATCAATTTACTCAAAAAATATGTGCCGTCGGTGCTTAATACGCAAACGGAAGTAGCGACTTATATTGATAAATTTAGATCGGCCGATTTAAAGGATAGCCAAACTGTTTTACTGCTAATGCAACAACATGCTGAGCTGAAAAACTATTTTTTAAATAGCAATCTAAAGTTAGACCAACTAACGAATTGTTATGGTTTTATCACGCAATATAAAAAATTACCAAAAGCCTTGGCGCAGCGGGCGATGGAGAGTATCTGTAATCTTTTAAAACAATCAGAACAATCCAGCAGCATAGCATTACAGGGCCAGCCGCAGCAGCAAACACAGATCCCTCCTGCCTGGTTCGACCTGATCGCGCAGTTAAACCAACAATCCATCGGTCGTACCATCTTACTTCCCATCCTGAATACTGTCAGCTCAGCTTTATGGTGTCAATGGTTTGAAGACCCGACCCAGCCAGAAGCAATTTATAATCCCATTTTGGACGCCGCAGATTTAAATTTCGATCCAATCCTAAAGGATATGCTGCAGCGTCTAGCTACCCTCCGAATGCAAGAGGATGGGAACATGAGCTCTGATCCTGCTGTTCTCTTTAAAGATAAGTGTCGTACCCATGGAACGAAGATAGAAACGGACCAGCTACATCAGTTAGCAGTGCAGCTACTGCAACAGATGTATGATCTGGCC
>CAVFMC010000074.1:0-2044 GCA_963623565.1 Bacteroidaceae bacterium
CCAATATACTGCGACCGATCCAGCAACGCTGTTATTAGCTCAGTTGCAAACTAACAACCAAGAATTAAACGCGCAGGAGGAACAGTTAAAAACCGTACAGCAGCGACTGCAGCAGTTTTTTTTAGAAATTCCCAATATCCCGCACAGCAGCACACCGGACGGCAAGGATGAAAGCGATAATTTAGAAGTGCGACGACTCGCCACCCCACCCAACTTTGATTTTACTCCTCGTTCGCATGATGAATTGGGCGAACAGCTAGGGCTGATGGATTTTGAAACTGCGGCTAAAATTACCGGTTCCCGTTTTGTCATCCTCAGCGGCCCCTTGGCCCGACTGCAGCGAGCGCTGATTCAGTTTATGTTGGATCTACATACCCAAAAACATGGCTACCGAGAATTTTATGTCCCACATATGGTCAATAGTGCTAGCCTATTAGGCACCGGCCAACTCCCTAAATTTCGCGCCGATCTCTTTAATCTGGAGCAGGCGTCGTTTGGCTATAGTCTGATTCCTACCGCAGAAGTGCCCTTAACTAATATGGTACGTGAAGAGATTTTGAATGCGGAGCAGCTACCGCTTAAATTCACAGCACACACCCCATGTTACCGCAGTGAAGCGGGTAGTTATGGCCGGGATATGAAAGGTATGATTCGACAGCATCAATTTGAAAAGGTGGAACTGGTGCAGATCGTGCGGCCAGAGGACTCCTACGCCGCCTTAGAAAGCTTAACCTATGACGCGGAAGATGTGCTGCAGGCGCTACAACTGCCTTATCGAGTGGTCGCACTCTGCTGCGGTGATTTAGGCATGGGGTCGGCTAAGACCTACGATTTAGAAGTCTGGCTGCCTTCACAACAGCGTTATCGGGAGATCTCCTCTTGCAGTAATATGGAAGCATTTCAGGCGCGCCGGATGCAGACCCGTTATCGCCGCGAGGATGGCAAGTTAGAGCTAGTGCATACTCTGAATGGCTCCGGAGTAGCGGTAGGCCGGGCGCTAGTGGCAATTTTAGAAAACTATCAAGATGCTGATGGTAATATCCGGATTCCACAGGCGCTGGTACGGTATATGGATGGCCAGACTATTATTACTAAATAACTGGTTACGATGTGAAAGTGCTACGTCGTCATGAAAGTACTCCACCGTTATCTGTTAACTGAGTTTCTAGCTAACAGCGCGACCACTATTCTAGTCTTATGGCTGCTGTTTTTTAGTAATCAGCTGGTGCGTTTTTTAAATCGTTCCGCTTTTGGTGCGCTACAGCTCAGTGATCTCTGGACGGTGATTATTCTCTATATTCCTAAACTACTAACCGTGCTGCTTCCGGCCAGTCTGTTTCTAGGGTTTTTACTGACTTACAGCCGGCTATATATTAACAATGAACCGCTGATGATGGTGGTGGCTGGTTTTGCGCCTCGCGGTTTTTTAGCCATCGGTATGAAAATTGGCATGGTGTTTATTTTTGTTATCGTGACACTAAGTTTATGGATTGACCCAGCTGCCCAGCGTTACACCGATAACCTGATGACTGGCATCTCGAAATCACCACTACAATTACTAGAAAGTGAACAGTTTTATCAGGTACCGGGGTCTAATTTAATCGCGCGGGTGGATCATAAAGAGAGCACTCCAACTCGACATCAAACCACCCCGGATGACCAATTTACCGCACAGGAGATTTTTATCGCCCAGACTCCACCTACGACGCCCGCGCACCGCCGTCATACTAGTAATAATTCGGATCATGGCCGCGAACCAACCAACTGCTGCATCATTGCTAGTCGCGCTGAAACCCTTTATCACCAGCAACAAGCGTATTTAAGTTTGATTGATGGCGCCCGCTATTGTGGCGTACCTGGCCAGTTGGATTATGAAATTCTATCCTTTCATCGTTACAACCTACGCCTTCCCGCGCCGAGCGCGACCCCCGCGGGGGACGAGAGTACCATGAGCATGACTAAACTCTGGCAGCGCTATCCGCACTCTAACGCCGCCGCCGCCGAGTTTCAATGGCGCTGTTCCCAGCCGCTCTCGGTTTTACTA
>CAVFMC010000074.1:2054-5180 GCA_963623565.1 Bacteroidaceae bacterium
CCACCGTACTAGGCGTCAGTCGTACGCCCAATCGCAGTTCTGGCCGCTTTGCTAAGTTTTTTGTGGCCATTCTAGTCTATATTTTTTACGTGAATTTCTTATTACTGTCCCGTGCCTGGCTCAAAAGAGGGCTAATTACCCGCCCGGTAGGACTTTGGTGGGTGCATGGGGTAATTTTCCTCTACGCACTCTGGCTAGCTTATCGTAACGATATGCTAACTTGGAGCGGACATGCCGCTCACCGCTGCGCGCAATGTAACCCGCGCCACGTAAAATCGAGGTAAATAAATGGCTATCGCTTATCGTTATTGCACCCGGTTAATGTTCCGCTACCTGCTATTAGTTCTGGTCTTTCTATTTGGTTTGGCGCTACTAATTGAATTATCCGGCGAAATCCCGTTACTCGGCACCCATCGCTACGATATCTGGATTATGCTGCTCTGCTCGCTACTCCGACTACCGGTGGATATTTACGATTTTATTCCTATCGGAGGCATGCTAGGTGTGATTATCGCTTTAACTATTTTAACTAAGCGGCATGAACTAGTGGTACTTCGAGCTTGTGGCCTCTCACTGCGACGCTTAAACGGTTGGCTCTTACTAAATGGCACGTTGTTAATAGCGTTGCTAGTAGCTTTTGGCGAATATTGCGTCCCCTATTGCGCGCAACTCTCGCGACAGTTAAAAACCGCCGCACTCTCCAGTGGACGAGTCAAGGTGGCCCAGCATGGTGCGCTGTGGATCAGCCAAGCGCCTCTTTCTACTAACACTGCCGGCAGCAGCGCTAACAAGGATGATATTAGAGAGATCATATATATCGGTCAAATTATTAATAATCGCCTCTATCATTTAGTCTATTATCGGTTCAATATCCAGCGGCATCAGCTACTGCAGGTAAGTCGTGCACAAATTGCGACACCCAGTGGCCCCAACTGGCGTTTGCAAGGGGTACGCACCACTTATTTCCATGATCAGGCAGCTAGCGCGCAGCAGTTATCGACGCTATCCTCACTGGATGCGCGTCCGACGCTAACCACCCGGGATCAACAGGAACTGCTGATCCCGCTTAAATTCTCTATTGAGCTGCTAACTAGCGCTAAAGTGGATACCAGCGAACAAAATCTGGTCCAATTAAACCAATCTATTGCGCAACATAAAGCTCATGACCTCAACACTCGCCCCCAGGAGATCGCATGGTGGCTGCGGGTCTATCATCCCTTTAGCGCGCTTTTAATGATCATGCTGGCACTGCCATTAGTACTCTCGATCAGTAATCAACGTCACGATGGAAGTATTAAACTGCTGCTGGGACTACTCTTAAGTTTTATGTTCTACACCCTACACCAGCTAATTAGTCTCTTCGGCATTTTAACCCTTATCGATCTACGTTTAGTGGCCGCGCTGCCTACGCTCTGTTTATTAATAGTTTATCTAGGTTGGTCGCTAGGCAGCAGATAACTAGATCCAAAGTAGCTAAGGATGTGTTTATTTTGCTTGCTCATTCAGTTGTTGCAAGCGGGCTAATTTCTGACCAATGCGCGCCTCCAATCCACGATCGGTTGGTCGATAATAATCGCGCGCTTTAGTTTGCAGCGGCTCTGGAAAATAAACGACCCCAGCGGCAAAACCACCTGGTTCATCATGTGGATAACGATAGCCTTGGCCATAGCCCTGCTGCTTCATGAGCGCGGTAGGCGCGTTACATAGTGATAACGGCACCGCTAAACTACCAAATTGACGGGCATCCTGCAGTGCCTCTTTGTAGGCCAAATAGACCGCGTTGCTCTTGGGAGCCACCGCTAGGTACACCACCGCTTGAGCTAGCGCCAGCTCCCCCTCCGGCGAACCCAACCGCTCGAAGGCGGCAGCGGCGTTCACTGCCACACTAAGCGCCCGCGGGTCAGCATTACCAATATCTTCGCTGGCCATCCGCACAATCCGCCGCGCCAGGTAAGCGATGTCGCAGCCCCCATCCACCATCCGTGCCAGCCAATAGAGCGCCGCATGAGGATCGGAACCTCGTACCGACTTATGTAGCGCCGAAATTAGGTTATAAAACTGCTCGCCGTGTTTATCAAAGCGACGGGTAACCGTAGTACCGAGCAACTTCGTTAGCTCCAACTGCTCAGGGTGCGAACAGGATTGTGCAAAATCACTCCATAATTCCAGATAATTAAGCGCCTGCCGTGCGTCGCCGTCAGCCATTTGCGCAATTTGGGTTAGTAACGGTGTTTGTAACGCGGCCAATTTTTCCAGTGCCGCCAATCCACTCTGCTGCCAAGCCCGCTGCAAAATGGTCACTAGCTCGGTTTCACTTAAAGCTTGCAAACGATAGACCCGCGCCCGTGAAAGCAGCGCGCTATTGAGTTCAAAGGATGGATTTTCGGTAGTAGCGCCGATTAAAATCAGGGTGCCATTTTCAACGAAAGGCAAAAAAGCATCCTGCTGGGCTTTATTAAAACGGTGGATTTCATCCACAAAAAGCACTGTCGCCCGCCCGCCGCATCCACGTGGCTGAGGCGGTATACCGCTTTCAGCGTCATCAAGATCATTAAAATCATCCGGACAACCATTTAAATCTAACTGCTGCTGTCCATCCGTGCCGCTACCGCCATCACCATCCTCACCGCGTCGTCGCTGCTGCGCTCGCTCTACAATCTCGCGCACCTCTTTAACTCCCGCCAGCACCGCCGACAGCTGTTCAATTTCAGCATGCATACTAGCCGCCAGCAGCTGGGCCAATGTGGTTTTACCGCTACCGGGTGGCCCCCATAAGATCATTGAATGAAGCGCCTGCTGCTGGATCGCTTGCCAAAGCGGGGCCCCTTCCCTCAGTAGATGATGCTGCCCCACAAATTCCGCAAGGCAGGTCGGCCGCATCCGATAAGCCAGCGGAACGTAGCTCGCACCGTGCGCCGGCTGTTGACTATTCCGGTTCGATTTACCTTTCATCGCCTAAGTGGGTACAACCGTAATTCTTACGTAGAAATTCGGCGATTCCGTCTTTGGCTTCCGGATGTCGCAACGCATACTCCAGCGTGGCCTCTAAATAACCCAGTTTACTGCCGCAATCGTAGCGTTTACCGTCAAACCGATAGCTGTAGACGTTATTATGCTGCGTAATAC
>CAVFMC010000075.1:0-5056 GCA_963623565.1 Bacteroidaceae bacterium
CTCCCGTTATCCCCAATACTTACTTCATTTCTTCATTTAATTTATTCTTCATTTAATAATTAATTTGCATTCAACTACTATTGCACTATTGCATTTGTGCATTGCTGTTTACTGCTCGTAGCGACCTACATGCAAATCTACATGTAATATCTACATATCTATATCTGTATGTGTCCGCGAGCTAGATTCAATTCTTTGCTCTGTTTATTATTATATCAAAGACTGCTGTCAATTGCCACAAATATGAATCTCGTACCAATGGCGTAAATCTTGACATGAAATGCTATCCGTTATACTCTAATCATGTTCCATATTTATACGGCCAACGAAACAAGGAGGGACAATATTTATGCAACCACAAACAAACGTCCAAGAACAAGCGACCACGGAGATATCATCGTCAATACGACAGCAATTGCAACAGCAAATACATGATTTAATACAGACAAACGCCGCAAACGCCCGGAAGGTTAACGACTCAGAAGACGCTGGCAAAGCTGAATTACTAATTGAACGAGCACAGCTAAATAAAATATTAGAAGAGCTCGGACAAAACCCAAACGATACGACTGTAAAACAGGCCGCTGAAGAAATAGCGTTGGATGACGTGCGGAACTACATTAAAAAAACACGAGACGGCTGGCTAACCGAGAGTAAGCTGTCTTCCGAAGCTAAAGCGGCGTTAGCACGACAATTTGCTGATGATAAAATTAAAACTACCATAAATTCACAAAATATCTACAGTATATGTATTAGTGAAATACCGGTAGGTAGTAACGAATCTTTCTTAAATCTCGGTGCGTTAGGATATTTTGCGCAACAACAAGATCAAGACACTCTAAACTTTATCGATGCAACGATTAGGGCGTGGGTTATTAGTGTAGCAAATCTTTTTTTCGCCTTTGATGGCAGAACTAACGGCCATTTTTTTGTTGGTGTATATAACATGTGTACACCTCTCCAGGATGCAACGCATGATCAACAACGTAAACAACACCTTAAAACAATCACTGCTACGCTCAATCAATCACTATCCATAGCCGAGGATAATACAACCGTGTTGTCAGTCCAAATGTGTATGCTCGGCACGTATTTAATGACTTCGATCAATAAACAGTTAGAGTTAGATTATTTTTATCTACTAATTAAGATGCATCTCTTGCTCTTCAAAGATAGTACCTTAAACTGTAAGCTATCCGGTGATGGTTTGCCTAAATTTTTCAATGATAATTATGATACAAAATTGAAAAAGTTATATGACGCACTAAATAGCGTAATCAATTTTGGTTCTGAACAAGAACGTGATTATGAAACAGCAACGAATATTTCGCGATTCGCTTTATCAAATTGCCTTAACGAGCAAGGAAAATATACCTGTGACGATTTAGGTATTATTACCAGCCCTTTTTTAGTTACAGATAATGTCAAGCTTGATGAAGCGTTTGATAGCGATAATAGTCCACAAAAAGAATCGTTTAAGACTAGGATGCAAGAGGTAATAATAGCAGTAACCGATCTCGTTAACAGTATGGAAACATTCATCGAAGACAGACAAGCCAATGCCCTAGCTAAATTAGAACAGATCTTTACAGACGCCCAATCAACCAATAATTATGATCCGGTTGAAATTGCTAAAATCAACGCCACCGCGCAAGATTTGATTAGCGGGTCTCATGATAGCATATGCGCATCCATAAAACGGATGCTGATAAATGCCGCTGTTGCTATTAAAAACTGTACATTTGATCAGCAGCCACCGTCGATTTTATGCCAGTTAAAACAAAAATTAATGAATTTTGAAAAATTAAATACGCTAGATAGTTTATCTTCTCTGGTTCAATTTATATTGGATAACCATACTCAACTACCCGATTTTGCTCAATTAACCGATCCGTCTAATCCACCTCAAGATGCTGATCTGCGAAAATTGGCTCAAGCACCAGAAATATCTAAGTTAGCCGACTTGCTGAACCGTCGCAATAGTCCATACTTTCTACAAAATTTACGCCGTATCTCCTGTGCAATCGACATTTTACAGCAACCAGATAAAGCGCTAGAGATTATTAATCGCCATGTAGAAACTAAACAAATTCCTAACGCGCTACCTATTACCGTAGTTTCTTTAACTGATAAGCAGATGATCGAAATTACTAACGAACACTCTCAACAACAGGAGCCAGCAAATAGCTCAGAACTGATAAAAGATACCAACAAACAACTAATTGCTAATCAATGCGACTTAATCCGAGAGCAATTAAAATTATCAACCAATGACAATAGCAATTCAAATCAGGCCATTACTGTTTTTGTTGCAGATGAACAACAAAAACAGTTAGTCCAGTCCAATTTGGAACATTATAACATTACTTTTATTACGGATTCAGATAGCACTGATTTGGATCAGCGAGGCCAAGCCATAAGCAACATAGCATCGGACACAAAAGTATTTTATCTTACTCATCCGCAACAAGAGGAATTAACCCAACTGCAACAGAATGGCATAAATATTACCGTAATACTGAATTTTTATCAGATGCCCTATACAACTCCTAACCCAACGCAATCAGGTCAACCAGACTTAATACCGCGCGTAATATTGTCTGATAAGAATGATACTTTGGCCCATAATTTAGAACTATCTAGCCAACAAAAACAAGCGTTAAATGAGGGATTTCAGGAATTAGAAACACTGCTGTCACTCCGGTCAGTTGACAATAACCCTAGTAAACTGCATGATCAAGCCTTTTACATATTACAGATAATGATGAATCAGGGATATTTAACTGATCCAAACAGCGTAAAAATAGTCCGCGTGGTACAATTGTTAAACCACTATCCTAAAACCCGCGATTTTTTATGTGACCAGTTATTGAATCAACAATTTGATGATGACCTGGCGCAGCAGCCCGCACAACATGACCAGCTAGATTGTGCCACCCGGTTCTTTATGCTCTGTGCGGACCCTAAAACCGGATTAAAAAATATGGCGGTTGATTTTTTACCAGGACAGACAACCAACCAGATCAGCCAAAGCTTGCACGCCTACTTGCAGTATTTTCCACCCGCCAATAAACGCGAGCCAAATAATGATGAACGGGTGCAGAATTATTGTAAAGAATTAAAGACGAATATTGAAGATGTATTTTTGAAAATGAATGATGAGAATCAACGATCCGCTGTTATTAATAGTTTAAACCTATTAGTTGATAGTTTAAAACCTATTAGGGAACAATGTAGCATAAAACCGCTCTCATCGCTCTCAAATTCCGCAGACTTTAGCTCATTATCCGCGACTAATAAGGTGATGATTCTGTCCTTATACGAAATGTCCCAGACCACTGTTTGTTCAAGCAGCTCTAAGAACAAATTTCTTCAACTCATAGGGATCCATAAGTGCGAACCGCATCCGGCGATTACTACTCAACAGATCGCTGATCTTGCCAACCAACTTGTTACACTCCAGCAAAATGAACGACGAGCAATGCAACAACGTCAAGAACAAGCTGAGCATAACGGCGCTACTATGTCTGCATAATCGTATATGCAAAATATTAACAACTTTATTGGTAAATTGCCGGCAGCGCTGCAAGAATTTTTGCGCTATTACAAGAATTACAACGCGCTGCCGCTCAGTCAAGCTCTAGATCAGCTGCTTACGCCACAGCTGGCTGCCCACTGTTATCTAGTCAGCTACCAGCATGGACAACTACGATTAACCGTAGATCAGCGTGGTTATTATAGTCAATTATATTATCGCTTGCCCGAGCTGACTCGGCAATTAAAACGGTTGCCCTGCGGCCGAGCGCTAATCAAGATTAGCTGCTCGCTTGTCCGAAGAACCAGTCATGGCGTGAGGCCAAATATTCATACTCAAGCTCAGCAAGCCACCCAGCTGGGCACCACAATCCAGGTTACGCGAAAACGACTAAAACCACCGGGTCATACTTTATCGTCCCCATCCACTGCAGCTAAGCCAGCCACCACCACCGCTAAAATTTCAACGGCTAGCGAACAATATTGGCGTAGCGTGATAGCCGCCTTAAAAACCCACCATAATTATACCAATAATCACTCCTGTCGATAGCGCTATAGCATTGAAACGGCTGATTTAACACCCATAACAGATATTGTTGAATTTTGTCGTCTATCCAGTTATTATTTAGCGAGAACGAGGCGACTGTACTTATGCATCTATATGCACTTATGATGATTAATGAAAGAAAAGTATTGAGAGGCAATTTTGAAAAATATTAACGGCATCGTCAAAAATTTTCTGATTTGGCTACTAGTGGTAGTGATCATGGTGGTCACCTTTAGTAATTATGGGCGCCACGATCTAAACCTGCCTAAAATTAATTATTCTCAATTTATCCAAGAAATCGACCAAGATAAATTATCTAAAGTTGAAATTGAAAGTCGCGAACTAAAGGTAACGCGAAAGGACGGTAGCCGTTATACCAGTTATTTACCCCTAAATGACCAGCAGTTGCTGTCTAAGTTGCTAGAACACCAGGTCGAAGTTACCGGCATTCCGCCTGAACAACCGGGAATACTAACTCAGATTTTCATTAACTGGTTTCCGATGCTTCTACTGATTGCCATCTGGTTTTTTGTTGTTCGCCAGATGAATGGCGGCGGCAAAAACGGCCCCTTCTCTTTCGGCAAGAGTCGGGCTAAAGCGTTGGATGGCACTAAAGTAAAAGTCAAATTTAGTGACGTGGCCGGGATTGAAGAGGCTAAAGAGGAGATTAGTGAACTAGTAGAATATCTACGTAATCCTAAAAAATTTCAGCGTTTGGGCGGAAAAATTCCCTGTGGAGTGCTGCTACTGGGCCCTCCTGGTACTGGTAAAACTTTGCTGGCTAAGGCGGTAGCAGGCGAAGCCAAGGTCCCTTTTTTCTCCATCTCCGGTTCAGATTTTGTAGAGATGTTTGTGGGAGTGGGCGCCTCGCGGGTACGTGATCTCTTCGAAAATGCAAAAAAATATGCACCTTGTATTATTTTTATCGACGAGATCGATGCGGTTGCAAGACAGCGAGGTACAGGCATGGGAGGC
>CAVFMC010000076.1:0-5041 GCA_963623565.1 Bacteroidaceae bacterium
CGGGATGGCTACATACCAATGACCCAATTTCGCCACTACTAACACTAACGAAACCGCTACCACTAGCTTATCCGCCACAGGATCTAAAAAAGTGCCAAAATGGGTAACTTGATGTAAATTACGGGCTAGATAGCCATCGAACATATCGGTAATCGCAGCCAGAATAAAAATCGCCGCCGCAATATAATGCGCAAAACCCCATGGCAGATAAAAAGCTACCACTACCATCGGTACCAACATCACGCGGATAAGAGTTAAGATATTTGCAATATTCATACCGCCATTACATCATTTAATTTTAACACAATTCTGTTTATTTAGTCCATCTGTCAACGTTATGCATAGTTATACCCACTTCCCCTGGTTAATTTCAATACCCACATGTAGTTGCATGAAACATTGCTTTTTGGCAACAAACCGAATATCATGAACCGTAAAAGTAGCAGTGTGCAATAGAAATAATAATAACGTAATAAAGGTAAAAATAATCAAAGACAGATATAAGCGAATACAGCATGCAGCAACTGTTTCAATTTCAATATAATCAGAAGATTATGGGGAACTGGAGCGCTAGACTACTGATTATATGGATAGCTCTACCGTTACTGGTTTTAACTAGCGTGGCACAGGCGGAGTCGCTGCAGCCGTTAGATCTAGCCCCTGGTACGCCGTTAATTTTACAAAACCCTAGCGATAACAGCGATAGTAGCAATAACACGGTTTCGCGGCAGGATACAAAGCAAATGCCGCCACAACAACAATATCAGCAACCGTCAACCACCTCGCTAATAACGCCCGCACCTACACAAACTCTTGCATCGCCATCGCAGACACAACCGCGGTCGCTGGCGCCACACCCCCAAATCAACCGATTTACTTTGTTACCACCTCCTGAAATTACCGAGGTTAAAGCCTATATCTTAATTGATGCTCATACCGGTTTTGTAATGGCGGCCAAAAATGTGGATGAACAGCTTTTTCCAGCCAGTTTAACTAAAGTGCTGTCACTTTACATTGTTGCTTCGCAACTTAAAAGCGGTCAATTGCAGCTACAGGATCCGGTATTTATCAGTAAACGCGCTTGGCAAACCGGTGGCTCGCGAATGTTTGTACAGGTGGGGACCCAGGTGGATCTGCAGGACCTGATTCATGGTGTCGCTACGGTCTCCGGCAATGACGCTACGGTGGCACTAGCTGAACATATCGGAGGTAGCGAGGAGGGCTTTGTGACCATGATGAATCAAGCTGCCAAACAACTCCATATGCAAAATAGTTCTTTTGCCGATTGTAATGGACTACATAACAGTAATTATTCTACCGCAGCGGATTTGGCTAAATTGACTAGTGCCTGGATACGTCATTTTCCTGAGTATTACGGCTGGTTTAAAGAAAAATGGTTTACCTATAATAATATTAAGCAACCTAATCGTAATCGGCTGTTGTGGCGGGACGAGGCGGTAGATGGAGTTAAAACCGGCTTTACCACTCAGGCTGGTTATTGTTTAATCGCTTCGGCGCAGCATGATGACACCCGTTTAATCGCTGTGGTATTAGGTGCTATTAAGGAAGCGGAGCGACTGAAGGCGGCGCAAACTCTACTAGGTTATGGTTTTCGGAATTATCAGAGCAAAAAGCTATTCGCAGCTCGGCAGGAAATAATCAAGGCCAAGGTGGCTCTTGGTAAGCGGTCGGAATTAGCGCTAGGAGTAGCCCAGGATCTTTATATTACCGCGCCTAAAGACAAGATTAAAGCAGTTCAGGTTAAAGTGTTACTCAATTCGCCTCATCTGCGAGCACCTATTGCGCCTGGTACGGTTTGTGGCCGGATACAAATCAAACAAGCTGATCAAGCGACGGTAGAATATCCCTTGGTGGCGCTAGAACGGGTAGAGAAAAATTATTGGTTTTTCAATCTACTGGATTATATTAAATTATGGTTTACTAAATCCTAAAATTAACAGGCCACTAGAATAGGAGATGGATGCTGCTACCGATTGTTACACTAATATTTAGATCGTGCTAAGCAGAGTAATAAATTGTATTATCTATGGACAAGATAACCAACGCGATCATTTATCCTGGCACTTTTGATCCGATCACCAACGGTCATCTAGATCTAATTGAGCGGGCAGCGCATATGTACCAAAAGATCGTGGTGGCGGTCGCCGCTAGTAGCGAGAAACACCCACTTTTTAGCTTGGCGGAGCGGGTTGCTTTAGTGGAGCAGAGTATCCAGCAAAGTAGTTGGTATCAAAAACTCTGTAGCAACCATAATGATAGTGGTCATAAACCATCCGTAGATATTCAAATCCACGGATTTGATGGGCTATTAGTGGATTTTGCTCGGCAACATAGAATTGCAACCATTCTCCGGGGGCTGCGGGCGGTATCGGATTTTGAATATGAATTACAACAAGCCCATACTAATCGCAGCCTGGCGGCGGATATCGAAACTATTTTTTTAATGACTTCCACCCAATACAGTTATCTTTCCTCGTCGATAGTTCGGCTGGTAGCGAGTTATCATGGGGATATTAGTTCGCTAGTGTCACCTAATGTAACAGCGGCGTTAAAGAAAAAATTTCCACAAGCCATTACAACGGTGAACGGCGAATGATTAGCTGTATGGATGAATTATAGATTGATGAGATATCTCGTTTGGACTGATGAAGAGAGGTAAGGTAGTTTGTATGACTTATATGCGAAGAATAATTCAGTCTATATTAAAGCAACTCATGGTAGCCATGTTTACTTTACTGAGTTGGTTCAACGTCTGCTATGCTCAGTCCACATCCATCCAACCGTATTTAACGCCCACCCGGCTGCGGAAAGTATACCTAAATCAATCCACGCTACTTCCTGGACCGATTGAAACCTTGAAGGTGGCTGGTTCAGCTCGGATCAAATTACGGCAAGCCAGTAGCAACCAATCGCCTACGGTAACCCTACTAGGTCCAGTTCAGGATAGCCGCTGCACGGTGCGTCAACAGTACCGGCATGGTCAGCTGTACCTACAGAATAATTCCTTTTGTCAGCCCGGTTATTGGCAGGTGGCGGCCACAACGCAGTTACAGCGTATCGAGGTAGAAGACCACGGATCGGTCGAGATAGAGAATTGGCATAACCAAAATAGCACACGAACTCGACCATTAACGATAATTAGTCGTCAGCAAGGCCGTATTAGGCAACTTGGTTGCGTCATAAAGAAAGGCTGCGAGCAAATTAACCTAAACAGGAAGAATAAGAAGCGGCGTAACCGAACAATTAATGAACAGTGTAGCAATGTTGCGGTGGAACGGATTGAACAGCATGGCGTCGGAATGATCGAGCTCCATCACATTAGCGCTGATCGTCTGGAGCTGCTAAATGACGGCGGCGGATTAATGCAGTTGGCTGGTCGCGCGCGCTTCTGCCGGGCTCAGTTAAGTAAACGGGCACTAGTAGACGCCAGCAATCTAGAACTAGATCGGCTCTCTGCTACCCTCAAGGATCATGCGCGGTTATGGAGTAACGTCACCCAATTCTTTTATGCCCGTGTACAGGATGATAGCCAAATGTACTATCTAGAGCAGTTAGGTCATCGACCCCAACAAAAAGTGGTCAATATTTACCATAATGGACTAGTTAGTCCTCAACTGTGCGGCTGTGGGCTAGCGGGCTATTTTCTGGACTACCAGCAGGCAGCAGCACGGCAGCGTGCGTTGCAACAACAACGAGGATATCTACTAAACTGCAAGTGCAAGCAAAACTAAATATAAACACAGATAATACAGTAACATCAAACGCAACCAGCAATCTAATCATAAAGGCAGGAGGGAGAAATTACTATGACAGCTTATCTTATCACCGGCAGTGCTGGTTTTTTTGGGGGGGGGGTGAGCAACAGGGTTAGTTATTATCGGTATTGATCTAATGCCGGATGATTTTCAAGACCCGCGTTATATCGCCTATCAGGGGGATATTAATGATAACGCTCTAATGGAGCAGATTTTTACTAAATACCCAATTAAGGCTGTTTTTCATTGTGCTGCATTGCTAGCGCACGTTAAAAAGGATTTACCACGCTTAAACCGCGCCAATATTGATGGTACCCGTAAGGTCAGGGATTTCTGCTTGCGTTTCGGCGTACAAAAACTGATTTTTATTTCCAGTAACTGTCTCTGGGCAAAAAATTTTGAGTACCCGGTCACTGAAGCCGAACCACCAGCACCCATTGAAATCTACGGTAAATCCAAATTAGCCGGCGAACAGATTCTGCTCTCACAACCGGATCAACTCACTACCATTATCTTTCGCTGTCCCACTATTATGGATGAAGGACGGTTGGGGCTACTAGCTATCCTTTATGAATTTATCGCCGAAGAACGTAAAATTCCCATAGTGGGTAACGGTAATAATCGCTATCAATTTATTTACGCCCAAGATCTGGCACGAGCCTGTGAACTAGCGCTGAATTATAAGCAGTGTGAGATTTTTAATATTGGTGCGGATCAGACACAAACCTTTAATCAGGTCTATCAATATGTGATTGACCATTCCGGTTCGCACTCGACGCTGCTGCATTTACCCCGAGCGCCGATGCTACTGGCGATGCGCCTCTGTTTTTGGCTGGGGCTGTCGCCGCTGGGACCCTATCAATACAAGATGATCTCCTCTAGTTTTGTTTTTGATACTACCAAAATTAAAACTAAATTAGGGTTTACGCCGACTTTACGTAATGAAGAAATGCTGTTACGAGCTTATCAATATTTTATAGCCCATCGACAAGAGATTATGCAGCGTAAAAATGTTTCGGCGCATAATAGCGCAGCCAAAATGGGAGCTATTAGATTACTAAAATGGTTGATGTAAGCGGGCAGCGGACATTATGTTACTACATTAAACAGTTGATCTAGATTAATACCTAGTTTAACAGCTAATGGATAACATTGAGCCACCTGTTCTGTTAGCCATTTTCCGCGACTAGGTTTAATGCCAACCTGCTGCGCCACTTGAAGTAGATGACTGATATCCGGATGCCGTCGTTCTCCGGCCACGGCGG
>CAVFMC010000077.1:0-4741 GCA_963623565.1 Bacteroidaceae bacterium
TAGCGAAGTGCCGACCATGGAACCGCCAGTAATTACTACTTGATCGGCGATTTCTAAAAAGCCGGCCATACCTACGCCGCCGCCAATTAGACAGTGGCGTCCAATTTTGGTACTGCCAGCAATGCCAGCACAGGCAGCAATAGCTGTGCCCTCTCCAACTTCGGTGTTATGGGCTAGTTGAATTAGGTTATCCAATTTAACGTTCTTAGCGATTCTTGTATCATGCAGCGCACCGCGATCGATGGTGGTGTTGGCCCCGATCTCCACATCGTCGCCGATAGTAATGCCACCCAGTTGATAAATTTTCTGCCAACACGCGCTACGGTGCCCGTTGGCGTCGGTCGATATATTATGCGCATAACCAAAACCATCGGCGCCCAATACGGCGCCACTATGGATAATCACTCGATCACCCAATTTAACCTTATGGTAAAGCACCACGTTAGAATGCAAAAAACAGTCATTACCCAGCTGACAATATGGCCCAATATGCACTCCTGCCGCCAGCCTTGTGCCGTCGCCTAAACGGCAACCCGCGGCCACCGTGCAATGTGGTCCAATCACTACATGCTCCCCTAGCTCCACATCCTCAGCTAGCCAAGCGGTGGGATGCACCCCCTGCCAAAAAGGTAGCTGCGGTTGAAAGAGACGACTTAGTTTAGCGTAGGCTAAATAAGCATCGCGGACTAGAATAATCCCGGTAAAATGTTCTAACAGCTGCTGCGCGTCTACTGGCAGAGTTGATTCTAATTTATCTAGATCATTATTAACCGACTGTTTAGACAGTAAAGCACGGCTAATCAATAGCGCTCGCGCTAAACAATGGTGACTGGTATCGCTACGTATATCGTCGTTATCGTTATTACTAGCATTGGCATTTGCAGTTACATTAGTCAGCAACTTTTTCAGATATTTCTCAGAGCTGATAAAGATTAATTGATCCCTGGCGGCGTTATCGATTTCACTAAGACCGGTAATCCGTAGGCTGCCATCGCCAATCAGCTGCACATCATCTAGAGTCAACTCCTTGCATAAATCCGCTAAAGTAAAGCTGTTACTTAGCTGATCACACTCTTCTGTATTCATATTAACCTGTTTTAAGTAGTCTATTGACATTAAATGCTAGCGTTCAATGAGAACTGGAATAGTTCCTTTTCATCCCAGGGCTGCTTACGGATCGGTTTGGCTAAACTCAGCACCACTGGTGCCATCGGCGTACGGATCTCTAGCTGCATTCCGGCCGAAGCGCGCAGTTCTTTCAAGCAAAAATGATCAGTATAAACATTACCCATATCCACAAAACCGCTAATCCGCATCGTGTTGGGATATGGAGAAGGCAGAATTAATGCGGCGCTACCTAACACCAACAGATTACCCCCGATCACTCTATGCGCATCCTCCTGCGGACAGAGGGTGCTAGCTGAAAACCCGCGCACCGAGCCGATACCTCCAGCAAAATAGCGCTTATAGAAAGGTAGCTGGTGGGTTTTGGTAAAGCCACCACCATAGGCTAATTCGCCATTTAACTTCACCACCCAATCCCCTTCGCTATCGATAGGATAGTAATAGCTACCCTTGACGTTACTGCGATAATAACCTAAATCTTTATGCGAAATCGGTAGATACAGTTCTAAACCTAACGAACCAAAAAAACCCTTGCGCGGGAAAATTACTCGGTCTAAATTGCTGTAACTAATCCCGGTAATGATTTTTAAATTATTATGGGTCGAGCCATATTTATCTAAGAACGCTTCGATCTTGGGGTTAGCGCCATAAGTAGGTCGCCCGGGAATACTAATATGCTCTAGCCCGGCTCCATAATAAAAACTAGTAAAATCCGATAACGGCTGATCAAAACAGGCGGTAATGCCATAAGTACGGCGTCGATAATCACTTAGCTCTTTATCCACTCGGTGTGGATTATAGGCTTCATAAGTTAAATCCAGCCCAAAACCGACATGATCATCGGTAAAATAAGGATCATAATAATGCAGGCCATAACTTTGGAAAAAGTTGGAACTATCGAAACGGATGGAGGCGCTTTTACCGGTACCTAAAAAGTTAATATCACTTAGATTGGCGCCATAGACAATGCTATGATGGTTAGTCATTCCTACATTAAAACCAAAGGAAGTGGAAGAAACCTCCTTAAAATTATAACTAATATCTACTTGGTTATCCGCCTCCGGCACTTCACTCACTGAGTAAGTAACATTCTCCAGATAACCTAAATTAGCCAGCCGCCGCTCTGACTCCTTGAGCCGTGCTACCGAAAAAGTGCCCCCCTCCTGGATCCGCATCTCGCGTCGCAACACTTCATCTTTAGTTTTAACGTTACCCACAAAATTAATCTGCCGCGCTACTACCCGCTTACCTGCCCGCACCATAAAACGTAGATCGATCAGCGGTTCTTGCTGATCATATTGATAATCCGGGTAGACCATAGCCAGCCCATAACCAAAATCCCCCAGCCGATCGCTAATAGCCTCCTGATCCGCGTTAATTTTAGCTGTGGAGGCAATATCTCCCGCTTTCACCCGTATCTCGCGGTGCAGCTCCTGATCCTTACCCACTAGCTGTCCCTGTAGCTGCACCGAACGTATCCGATAGCGGACCCCCTCCTCGACTTGAAAAGTAAGACAGGCTTTTTGTCCATTTTTAGTCCATTCCACCGGCTGCAAAGTCACCTTCGCTTTTAAGTAGCCTAATTCGCCATATAATTTGCGAATAGTCTCTAGATCATTAGCTAGTTTTTCTTCCGAATAAACATCATTATCGGTAAACCAGGAGAGTAGGTCACTCGTTTTAGTACTAATATTACTCTTAATTTTATGGCTATTAAGCGCGCGGTTACCGACAATCTTAATCTTAGCCACTTTCGCTTTGAGTCCCTCATTAACATTAATCAGCAGTTTTACTTTAGTACTATTTTCATTCTGCGGCACTAGATCGACTGACACTTGATGCATACCCAGTTCACGATAATAAGACTCCAGCGAATATTTAAAGCTATGCATTTTAGCGTAATTAATAGGACGACCTACCGTCAGTTCTAACTGTTGTAAAATATTATCCACGGTTTTACGTTTAACGTTATGGCAGCCCTCAACCACAATATCGCTAATAATCCGGTTTTCCTGCACCTGTACTGATAGCACGCCATGATTAATAGTAGCCTCTACTTGACTAAAAATTCCAGTCTGATAAAGCGCCTTAATTACTTGGTCGCCACTCTGACCATCTAACCGGTCGCCGATCTTGATGGGCAGTGCTTCTAATACTGTTTGGTTAGATAAATGTTTGAGACCCTGTACTTGTATCCGCTGCAGCGTCTCTGCCGTTGCTATACTCAACCAAAGACTACACATGCCGACAGTACATCCTGCCAGCCACAATGTTCTAGATTTTGCCAGTTGTTTGGTTTGATCTTTCATGCTACCGCGATTAATTATCATCTATGTTATGTCTTTATTTGTATTTACTTATTTTATCTTAACTTTTAAATTCTTGTTTAATACGCCTTCAGGTATATCAAAAAAGCTAGCGGAGCACAACCTACTACACCTCTCCTTGCAGAAAATTAATCACCTCAGCCGGCGTATTAGCTACCTGATAAAGAAGCTCTAACGATGAAATTGGCTGATAATCCTGCACTAGCACCATTCGCTGCTGCAGCAGCTGGTTAAAAAAAGCCAGCAATGGATCATAAAAATGATTAATGTTGAGGAGAATGATCGGCTTGGTAAAATCGCCTAACAGCTTATATTCTAACGTTTCGACTAATTCATCTAAAGTACCAAAACCCCCGGGTAATACTACAATTGCATCGCTTAGTTGACGCAGCCGCTCTTTACGAACGCTTAAACTCTCGGTATAATGCATGATTAGCTGCGAGTCTGGCGCTGTTACCATATTAATATTATCGCTAAATCGGGACCACAGCACCGCTTCCACCTGACCCCGTTGTTGTAGTACTGCCGCTGCGCACGCCTGCATCAATCCTTGATTACCGCCACCATACACCAAGGCTATTCCAGCTTGCGCTAAACACACGCCCAGCTCCTGCGCTGCTAGTCGATACTCTTCTCCAATTTTCTCACTCGCTGAAGCAAAGAGCGCAATTCTTTTTACTTTATTCATAATAAATAACAAAAAAACTACTTCCTACCTGTCTCCCATCTATATTATTAGCGCGGCGACCAGACTGGATCCCGAATCTCCCCAGCGATACCAGGTAGTACCATAGTACGCTCCCCATCTAGTGAAAGGGCTAAAATACTACTCTTACCGCCACCACCGCTACTATTATATTGATTATGTACAAATAATATCATCTCCCCGTTGGGCGAAATGGCAGGCGCCTCCCCACGGGCACCGACCGTCGCCAGCACCCGTAATTTACCTTCGCCTACATTCTGTATGGCCACGGTAAAACTACGCGCGCTACTATCTCGGTGCAAAAAAACAATACGCTTGCCATCCCCGCTAAACGAAGCTCGCGCATTATAACTGCCTTGATAAGTAATCCGCTCAATCCGCCCACTAGTTAAATCCAAGCGGTGAATCTGCGGGGCGCCACTGCGATCAGAGGTAAAAACCAGCGATTGACCATCCGGTGCCCAATTTGGCTCGGTATCCAAATACCAATCAAAAGTCAATTGAGTTAGTTTACGGCTAGCTAAATCTAGTTGGTGAATTTTAGGATAACCGCTGGTAGTTAGCACGATCGCTAGTTTACGAC
>CAVFMC010000078.1:0-3922 GCA_963623565.1 Bacteroidaceae bacterium
TTCATTATGCTTAAATTTAGCTATACTAAAAACTGTAGGCATTAGAAGTATTAAGTTATAGATAAAAAGAATAGTTGTAAAAGAAACAGGATATGATCAAAACTATCGACCGCTATCAGCTCAATATGGTTAGTGGCGGCATCTATTATAACGATTTACGCAAATTAATGAGGCGCGCCGGTATTCTGGCATTGCAATCGATGTATTGTTTAGGTTTATTAACCCTGCCTAAAATAGATGCATGCTGGCTAACGAAAGTGGGTATAGGGGCGTGGTGTGCCTTTGGCGTTTTGGGTACGTCAATTGAATCTGCTCACAGTTTAAAAGAACTATATAATATCGGAAACAACCGCGATTCATTAGCGCTACCGATCTTAACTGGCCAGTTTATCCTGTGGGGCACAGTTGTACACCTAGCAAATAAAGCTTCGGCATCCAGGAAGAACTCGACGACAAATTGCACTGCCAGCACTTAACGCGTCTTAGCGTGCTACTGAGCAGTGCCGTTAAAACGCAGCAGAGACCAGTAATATTCGTACAACTTACGCGCCTGGTCACTCAGTTGGTACTGAATCTGGCAACGCTCGAGCTGCTGCGGAGTCGGGTGCGCGGCATTACTACCAGCCTGCTCCAACCGAAAACGCGCATAAGCTTCTCGATTGGCACTAGCAAAACCTAACCGCCGGCTTACTTCGAGACTGATTTCGGGACGCAACATAAAATTAATCAGTTTATAAGCGTTCTCCTTATGACGCGCCCGCTTAAGTACAGCAAAACTATCAAACCAGAGCACCGACCCCTCCTCCGGATAGATATAGTCTAATTGGGGATTAAGCTGTTGCGGAATCACAATATCACCACTCCACACCATTCCCATCTGCACATCTTCGTCCAGATACAACGCTGATACCCCATCGGAATTAAAAGTTAACACGTTAGGCATCAGGCGGCAGAGCACCTGATAAGCCTCTTTAATATGAACTGGGTCTTCATCGTTAACTGAGTAACCCAGCGACAGCAGCGCCATGCTAAAATTCTCCCGCATATCATCCAGTAGCATAATGCTGCGTTTAAAGGTAGGATGCCAGAGGTCACGCCAGCTTGTCACCGGCCGCTGCTGTGCAATAAACTGCCGGTTAACTACAATTCCGGTGGTACCCCAACAGTAGGGTACGCTATAAGCTAGATCCCGATTAATCCGCGGATTTTGCAAAAACGCCAGCAGCAAACGACTATTAGGAATCTGAGCAAAATCGATTGGCTGCAACAGACCCAGCTCCGCCATCATCCCTACGTAATAGCTAGAAGGCGCAATTAGGTCATAATCCAGTGGTGCATTCATCCGCAGTTTAATAAAAAGTTCTTCATTATTACTGCACTCGGTAACATTAACCTGAATACCGGTCTCTTGGGTAAACTGCGCTAATAGATCCTGCGGTAGATAACTACCAAAAATATAGACATTGACGACGGATTGCGCTGTAGCGGCGGCTAGCGATCGGTCGGATGGACTTCGGTTGGATGGGCTATGGTCCTGACAACGCCCAAAAAACCACGTCGTCGCCACTATTACTGCCAGTAAAAGTAACGCAGCTACCCCGAGCCAGCAGATTCCGCTCCAGCGTGTTTTACGAATCAGCCGAGGATGATGTGGCTGCTGTGCATGGCCCAGTCGCTGAGCGTTATTATCTTTGTTATTATTAATGATTAATCCCTCGCTCCATTTTGGCGTTTGGCGCGTTTTTGCTTAAATAACAGCGCGCCAGGCAATAAAATTAATAATGTAAATAAAAGAATCATGCTACACAAAGCATTAATATCCGGTCGAATGCCAAAGCGAATCAGCGCGTAAATTTTAAAGGGTAGTAGACTAAAATTGGGCCCCCCTACAAAATAGCTAATCACCAGATCATCCAGCGAGAGGGTAAAACTAAGCAGCCAACTCACTACCAGCGACTGCCCGAGCAGCGGCACTAATAGATGTCGCCAAATAATCCAGTCGTTAGCGCCCAAATCGATGGCCGCTTCAATTAAATCCTTATCCAGTTCGACCGTGCGACCCAGCACGATCGCCACCACAAACGGTACTTCTAATGCTACATGCGCGATTAATAGCGAATAAAAACCTAACGGGATCCCCACCACGACATAAAATAACAACAAAAACACCGCAATGATAATCTCGGGCGTTAGAATTAATAAATTTACCATATGGCGTATTAAGCGCCGGGCCAAAAAGCGATAGCGAAAAATCGCGGTAGCAATGCAGGCGCCGACAATAGTAGCGACACTTGCCGACATCACCGCCAAGCACAAAGAGTGCAGCATCGCTAACATTAACGGCTGATTATGCAAAACCGAGCGATACCAAAGTGTGGTGGCCCCTTGCCAATAGACTCCACGATCCGCGCGATTAAAGGAATACACCACCATCACCAAAATTGGCAAATAGAGTATTATATAGCCCACTAAGAGATAGCCGCCAGCAAAGATACGGGACAGCCAACTCCTACCGCGGCGCTTACTCCAGTTAGAAGTAGTTCTAATACCGCCTAATTCCATACTGCACTTCCTTTATTGAAATCGCACCCATCGTTATTTCCCATATCGATACTTACACTATGATTACTTTATCTTTGGTTTTTGATAGATAGCTCTATTCGGGCGTATAAGGGACATAGTGCACACAATCTGACTCTGCTGCATCAATAGCATTGAAATCTTGAGTATAAGGAGTATAAGGGGTATAAGGAGCATAGATACTTGGTGCTGGCGTCGGCATCTCAAACTCGCTATGTCGCGTATCCTGTGCCTCTTCCACGCCCATCGCTCGTATAGAACCAATAATCTGTTCTTTGCTAATCACCTTCTCCTTTGCAAAACCGAACCAATGCAAATGTTGAAGTAGTGCTTTAAAGGGATTAGATGAAAAGCTGGGAGTAGTCGCCATTGCATTCAGATTGTTAATGGCGATACAAAGCTGCGTGCGCTGCATAGAAGAAAGTTGATCGAGTTTAAGTAGTTTATTAACAGCATATGCGGCGTCACCATTCTGAATAGCCTGTATAATTAGATTACCAACAAACATTTTGTGGTAACCATCTAAAGAAGCTAGTAAAAAAGCGACATGGGTCTTGTAATTCTCAAACTGAATCTGCATCTCTTCATCATTAAACCCACCAAATAAACTATTTGGGTCGTTTTTTGGATAATATTTGAATAAAATGTTTCTGTTTAGAGGCAGATCACTGTGCAATCGTTTTCGGATATCCGGTTCTGTGCTGAGGATTAACGCGTTCACTACTTGGAGATATAACGGCTTGGCGCTGGCTTGCGGAATCCGCGTGATCTGTTGATTGAAACTACTGAGTAGTAATTGACCAGTTTGCGGAAAAGCACTAATAATACGAATAGTGTGTAAATATTTAGGACTAGATGCATCCTCCAGCAGACCACTACTCACAATAAAATCCAGTAATGTTTGTACAGCAATGTTCAGATTATTGTACGTTGTAGCTAACTCAGGAGTAATGAGTTCTTCCAACGCTCTGCATCTCGCGCATACTTCACTTAGGATGATACGCCCGTTATCATTGGTAATATCGATATCAATCGGTTGCGCTAATGTACCAAGATTTTGTGGATTTATATTTTGCTCATACAGTTTTTTAGCAACTATCGGATCATCTACTCTTAAAATCGGATGGAAAATGCCGCTTAAATTATCGAAATGCTTTTTTTCTTGGCAAGTTTTCGGTGCATCCAAAATTATATAAGGGGTCTCACTACCATATTGATTATGCCAATTAGGATTTTGTTCCATCTCTTTATATGAGACCATCATGGGAAATGCGGACAGAGTACAGTATATTTCTTTTAGTCCTGGTGTTTTATAGGGATTTCGATCATCGTCGTCTGGAGT
>CAVFMC010000078.1:3932-4703 GCA_963623565.1 Bacteroidaceae bacterium
GTATACAGATACAGATTCTCTAGTTTATCAGCAATTAATTCTTTATCACGCACGATTATTACGCACCGCCCAGAATTGCCGTCTATAACGCTCTTTGCTGCTTCAACCTGTTGCTCCACTAGCGGCTGCGTTACTATCCGGTTATATTCCGCATCTAAATCTACATTCGACACATGATTATCGCTTGTAAGCCGCAAATTGTTTGCGATTTGAGTCAGCGTCTTATGAGATGGGGCTATAATCTGCACTGGTTCTTTAGTAATCTTGATATTCTGCGCAGGCCGATCAGCATATATTATAGCATTGATCTGTTGCGTAGCGTGAGTAGTATACGCTGTCCGTTGCTGCATCTGTCTAGCGAATTGCTCAACGTAATGTTGAGCACGATTGGGGTGTAGTAGCAGCTGTATTGCGCATTGTGCGCGCAGTAAATCTAGCTGGAACGTAGTATCATTACCAAAGATGTCTGTAAATTGCTCGGGCGGCATAGCAAGCGCTCTGGTTATATTATCATTCAGTATATCTAAATCGTCTGTCTTTTTTATGTTTAGCTTATCCAACACCGCACGATAGATCCCATTATGATTATCATTTACTATATTTTCAGCCAGTGCTTTAATAATCCTTGTTTCATAACGTAGTTGTGACCCATATGCGTCCACTAATTTTATTGCATTTATTCGTTCAAAAATCAGCTCAATTATATAGTTGCTATTACTAGAAATGGTTGCTGCTAATGTTTTGTTTAACTGCTCCAGTGCATCGTAAATA
>CAVFMC010000079.1:0-3889 GCA_963623565.1 Bacteroidaceae bacterium
CTCCTCTGCCCGCTCTAGCTAAATAACGGCGCGTCGCAGGCTGCAGACCATAATCACGCTCGCCGCTACCATGACTTACCATCGCCAATAGCGCCAAGTGAATGATAATTGCGATTATGACATCCACCACACTGGCATTATTCCTACCGTACTGCGTCAATCCGACCAATATAGTTTTAATACGATCCTCTGCAACCACCGGCTACATAATATATAACATAAAACATAATCAGAACAAGATCTTAAGTAATATACTCAAAAAGTTTTACCACCTTCTTTACTCCACTCACCTCTTGTGCCTTACTAGCCGCGATCTGCCCTTGATACTTAGTGGTCATCCCCATCAGATAAACCACCCCATTTTCGGTCACCACCTTCAGTGTCGACGAATTTAAACCATGGGTTACGGTTAGCGCGCTACGTACTTTGGTAGTCAACCAGACATCATAATGTCGAGCGCTGTTATGAATCGGCTCTTCGATGCTAATTTCATTATAAATCAGTTTAATACCGTCAGTTTGCCGCGCGATCTCCTCTGCTCGCGCCCGTAGCTCCTCGGTTGGCGTTTGTCCAATTAACAGCGCTACCCCATTAAAAACCGCTACCGTAACATGACTCTGCCGCCATAATTCGCGATCGGCGTTTAAATGTTGTTGGATCACCAACCCACGATTTTTATCGGAAGTGATAGTTTTAGGCGTACGCTGATCATAGATCACTAGACCAGCGCTAGCGCCCGCTACAAACGCCACCGGAATGCAACCGGTTAACATGAAGAGCATAGGCAAAATGGCCAGTCCTGAGACCACAAAGATAAAAGATAACCACTCAACTACCGGCCACCGCTGGCCGCTATGAACCTGCTTTACCTGACTAGTGTTCATACTCTATTATTACAACTCTCATTTCATATCTATATCGGTCTCTATTATTTATAACCATTATAACTGGCATTTCTCATGTCATCAACAGCTTAAACCCAGACTACGTAATAATTGCACATCCTGCGTCCAATTGCTCTTCAGTTTAACCCAGAGACGCAGCATCACTCTGCACCCTAAACTCTTCTCCAACTCCGCGCGAGCTAAACTGCCTACTCGTTTTATAGCTTGGCCCTGCTGACCGATCAGAATCACTTTTTGTCCTAGCCGTTCCACATAAATAGTCACCTGAATGGTGACTATCGCTGGACGAGTACGCGTCGCAGGGCGTTTAATGAATTTATCGGTCATTACCACCGCCGCGTAAGGCAGTTCATCCCCAAACAGCCGCATCAATTTCTCGCGTACCACCTCTGCCGCCCAAAATTGCTCATCGCGATCAGTGTACTGCCCCGGTTCATAATAACCGTGACCAGCGGGTAGCATTTGTACTAGTTGCTCTTCTAGAACGGTAATACCTTGCGCATATTTAGTCGATAGCATCACTAGTGCACTTACCCCCAGCCAACTCCGTAGGCGCTGTTGCTGGTCGGCTAATGCCTGTCGCTGGCCCGTTAATAAATCCTGCTTATTAATCACCGCAATGATCGGCTTACCGGTTTCGGTAGCTAGGCGCCCTACTAACGCATCCTGCTTGGTAAATTTGCTGCCCGCCACTACCCATACCACCAGATCCGCATCTTGTAACGCGTGTTTAGTGACTTGCACCAGGTAATTTTGCAGCTCATTTTGAATCTGACCGTTAAATCCCGGTGTATCTAAATAGATGCACTGACAACGTTTATCGCCTCGTTGCAAATTTTTAATGCCCACGATCTGATAACGGGTCGTTTGGGCTTTACGCGAAGTAATACTAATTTTGCGTTGCAAAAGCCGGTTAAGCAAAGTAGATTTACCCACGTTGGGCCGTCCTACTAAAGCGATAAAGCCAGAGTAGGTAATAGCCGCTAATGGATCTGGATTCTTATCGCTCCCTTGATGCAGCGACAAGCATTGATCCTGTGCTAAACCATTGACGTTCTGCTTATTCTGATCATTCATAGCTATTCTGCTCGGTCGTTTATTTGATCTGCATTATTCTTAGCGCTTTTTACATTTTTTACATCATTAACGAAAACTAATGCCGCTTGCGCTGCGACCTGCTCCGCCGTCCGTTTGCTATAGCCGATACCAGTAAAAGCAGTGCATTGCCTACCATAAGAGGCCGGCAATTGCAGCCTGCACTCGATGGTAAATTGCCTCTCATGCTCTAGACCACTGGCTCCTACTAGGCGATACTCCGGCAAGGTAAGATGATGATTTTGCAGCCACTCTTGCAGTTTAGTTTTGTTATCTTTGATATCTAGTTGCTCGACCTGCTGAATGGCTGGTTGAAACCAACTAGCCACCACGGCGCGCGCCATATCCCAGCCGCCATCTAAAAAAATTGCCCCGGCAATCGCCTCCATAGCATCCGCCAGCAGCATCCGATGCCGGGTAGTCAGATCGCATCGTTGCATATCCTGTGGCATAAACTGTAACTGTTGTTCTATACCGAACCGCTCCGCTAAGACAGCTAGACTCTCGCCGCTGACTAATGAGATACGACAACGACTCAGTTCCCCCTCTTTAGCAGTGGGCTTCAGACGATATAATTGTTCCGCCGCAATCAATCCCACTAGCGCATCGCCTAAAAATTCTAGCCGTTCATTATTAGGCTCCGCTAAGCTGCGATGACGCAACGCCTGTTGCAGTAGTTCTAAATGAGTAAAATGATAGCCTAATTGCTGCTGTAGCTGAACCAGGGCCACGCGATTAGCTGTTAGTTGGGTTTCCAGGTTGGGCAACTTACGTCGTTGTTTGCGCAATTTGCGTCGAGTAGGTTTAATTGCCCTTTTTGCTGCGGTCGGAGTTACTCTTGTGGATGCTGCTCTATCTGGTTTATTAGCTGATAGGGCATGGGCTACCACCCTTACTGTCGAATCTGAACCCGCTTTATCTACTGCCATGGTTTCACATCATATCAATATATCTATCATTGTAGTTAGCACGTTTGCCGATGACTACCGCTCCTATTACTAATTACTAATGCACCAAACCGAAACGCTCCCAGCGAATACGATGGTTTGTACTGTCCCAGCTAATCCAGACCGCCATTGCCTTACCGATTAGCAATTTATCCGGTACTAACCCCCATACCCGACTATCCGAGCTATTATCTCGATTATCTCCTAACATTAGATAATGCCCTGCCGGCACTCGGAAATCACAACCTAGGCCACTATCGGTTTCGCCCAAATAAATATCATGCGCCCGATCGCCCAGCTGTTCTTGATAACGTTCAACCAGATTTAACCATGGGGTACTAATATCGCGCTCCTGAGCCAGCCACTGCCGTTCAATCCGTTGGCCATTAATATAGAGCTGTTGCTGCGCATAGACGACATGATCGCCAGGCAATCCAATCACCCGCTTAATATAGATCACCGTTGGATCCACCGGGCAGTGAAAAAGCGCCAAATCGCCACGTTGCGGCTGACCCACTGGCCATAGCACTCGTCCGTTTAGCGGCCAGCGTAGCCCGTAAGCGTACTGTTGTACCATAATTAAGTCCCCGGGGTAAATGGTCGGCATTAACGACCCGGATGGCACCCGATAAGGCTGTAAAACAAAGGAGCGTATTAACCACACTAGTAGCAGCGGCAATGCTAACTCCCGGAAAAATTTAATTATGTTAATCAGCGCCCCACTACGCTGACCGCTATATTTGATATATAGACTACCTAATATCGCCAGCAACAAACAGCACCCGGTAGCCATGGTTAAGTACCAAGCGATATCCAAGCCAAACTCTCCTAACATGGGAAAACCTCTTTACTAAATTTCGTTAGACGTAAGTGTGATTGCGAACAGACGGCTATTGTCTATTATCTTAGTTATTCTAGTTGCTTTAGTTATTCTATCCATCC
>CAVFMC010000079.1:3899-4466 GCA_963623565.1 Bacteroidaceae bacterium
ATGGAATCATAAATATCGCTGAGCGCTTTGTGCCTAGGTTTTTTAACGTACATTTTAGCGAGCTGCGGATACCAACGCTTGGCCGCGATTTTAAACACGCTAACGTCAAAATTACGATAATGAAAAAACTGTTCTAATTCCGGCATATAACGATACAGAAAGCGCCGATCTTGCCCGATACTATTACCGCACATGGGAGATTTATTAGGTGGCAGATACTCCCGCAAAAAGGATAAGGTCGCTTGCTCGGCAGCCGCTTCGTTATACTGGCTATCCCGGGAACGCTGGGTAAGCCCGGTTGCGCGATGCTGATTGGTGCACCATGGCCCCATACTATCCAGCGTCTTATCGCTCTGCTTGATGGCGATCACCGGTCCTTCTTTAATCACATTAAGCTCACTGTCCGTTACTACGGTGGCGATCTCTAAAATTAGATCATGCACCGGATCCAAGCCGGTCATCTCTAAGTCAATCCACACTAAATTATCTGGACTAAAACACATTCCCATTGCCCTCTAATTTTTCTACCTACCTACCATTGCCATATTCTCTGGCACCATCTACCAC
>CAVFMC010000080.1:0-1186 GCA_963623565.1 Bacteroidaceae bacterium
CTCTCCGCATGCCAAGTCACGCGCCTTCTTGTTATTATGTTTAATGTATTAATATTAATACCGATTTATTTACTAATTTATTTAATTTAATTGATCAATCACTTTATCTAAATTAAATATATACCACAAATTACTAGGTGCAATATATGACATATATTTTGTCCTACTGTATGCCAGCTTGCTGCGCCAGCTTTAACACCCGCTGCACCGTTTCATCGATAGTTAACTTGGTATTATCGATGATTACGGCCGCCGGATCTGGAACTAACGGCGCTAACGCACGATGACGATCATCATCATCCCGCATTCGCATATCGTTATATATATCGCGTAAATTAACAGCTAAACCATGCTGTTGCAACTGCAAAAACCGTCGCTGTGCCCGCGTTTCTAACTCCGCCGTTAAAAAAATCTTAAGTTTCGCCTGGGGAAACACCGTACTACCCATATCCCGTCCATCAGCCACTAAACCAGGGGGACGCGCACAAGCGCGCTGGAGCTGGAGCGCTTTATCACGGATTTCTCGATGCTTAGCTAGCTGCGAAGCGACATTGGCACAACGCTCGCTACGTAACTGTTGGCTAACATCTAATTCATTAACTAAAATTTGTAGCTGGTCACTAGTGGTATTATAGGTCATCTGTATTTCTACAGTATCTTGTTGACTATGTAGCAGCTCGATCATCTGCGCCACCGTTAACCGAGCGGACAAAGACCAACAAGCCAACGCCCGGTATATCGCGCCACTATCCAATAGATGAAAGCCTAACCGTTTAGCGATTGCCAAACACACCGTACCCTTACCCGAACCGCTTGGTCCATCCACCGCAATTACGGGTACCGCAGAAACAAACATGGACGCAGACACACCATCACGCTGATTCGCGTCCTGTGCATTATACTGATTCATATCTACTGATTATATATAATAATTAGATAATAATGCAACCCCATCAAATAATCTAATAATTTAACAATCTAATGACCCATGTCAACATCATTAGCATTATTAGTATTATTATTTATTCACATTACCTATCTATTTTGGTTCTGGTTCATCATCCTCATCAACCGCGAAAGCCTTAATCTCCACTAAATTTTCTTCCGACGCCAAGCTAATTAATTTTACCCCCTGGGTGTTGCGTCCAATAACCGATACTTCTTCTACCCTTAAGCGCACTAGGGT
>CAVFMC010000080.1:1196-2147 GCA_963623565.1 Bacteroidaceae bacterium
CACTAGGGTACCATTATTGCTAATCATTAGCACCTGATGATCTGCTTCGACCTCCACTGCACCAATTACCGCGCCGTTTCGTTTATTAGTCTGGATCGAAATTACGCCACTGCCCCCGCGTTTAGTTTTGGAATAGGCAGTAATTACCGTACGTTTACCGTAGCCATTGGCGGTGGTAGTCAGAATACTATTTTGCTCATTTGTAACCGCTACCAGAGAAACTACCCGCTGTCCCGGACCCAGCCGCATCCCGCGCACCCCTTGTGCACTACGTCCACTGGCGCGAATCTCGGTTTCACTACAGCGCACCGCTTTACCAGTGTTACTAAAGAGCATAATATCTTGGGTACCATCGGTCACCGCCACACCAATTAGGCTATCATCTTCCACTAACGTAATAGCATTGATACCACCTGCCCGACGATTGGCATACAAAGCCAGCTGGCTCTTTTTAACCGTCCCTTGTGCGGTAGCAAACAACAGGTAATGCTGTCCATCAAACTGTTTAATAGGTAGAATGGTGTTAATTTTTTCATTCTCTTTGAGGGATAGCAGATTAACTAGCGGTTTACCGCGAGCAGCTCGTGAGCCCTGCGGCAACTCAAAGGCCCGCAACCAATACAACCGTCCTAAATTAGAGAAACAGAGTAAGGTATCATGATTATTAGCCACCACTAACTGCTCGACCTCATCGTCGCTCTTCATGTTAGTGGCTTGTTTGCCGTGTCCGCCCCGCCGCTGTGCTTTATATTCACTCAACGGTTGGATTTTAGCGTAGCCATCATGGGAAATAGTCACCACTACCTCTTCGGGAGCAATTAGATCCTCTTTAGCTAAATCCTGCGTTTCTCCAGTAATTTCAGTCCGCCGCGGATCCGCAAACAGGGTTTTCACTTCCTGCAGCTCTTTTACCATCTCCTGCACTAGTTTAGCGGGTTGCTGGATAATTTG
>CAVFMC010000080.1:2157-4429 GCA_963623565.1 Bacteroidaceae bacterium
CAAATTACGATACTCTTCCCAAATTTTATCCTGTTCCAAATTGGTTAAACGATGCAATCGCAGATCTAAAATCGCCTGGGCTTGGGTGCTACTTAAGTAATAATGCTCCGACGAAGTTTGGTTTTTGGGATTATTGAGTTCTGAACTCAGGAGGAAACTGTTACAATTAGCTAAGCCGCTATCGCCAATGAGATTATTCTTATCGTGCTCGCTATTATCTCTCAAATTGTCATGGCTTGCTCGCAGTAACAGTTCATGAATCGCCGTCCGCGGCCAGCCCCGTGCCATCAGCGCCGTCCGTGCTTCACCAACGTTTTGTGAAGCCTTAATTATGGCAATTACTTCATCAATATTAGCAATCGCAATAGCTAGCCCTAACAACACATGTAAACGAGTTTTAGCTTGTTTGAGTTCAAAAATCGAGCGGCGAACAATCACCTCCTTGCGGTGCTTAATAAAAGCTTGTAGGATCTGCTTTAAGCTCATTACTCGCGGCTTGCCATCCTCAAGTGCCACCATATTCACTCCGAAGGTAGTCTGCAGCGGCGTATTTAGGTAGAGATTATTTAACACTACTTCCGGCACCTCCCCACGACGTAGCTCGATCACCACTCGAATTCCATCCTTATCCGATTCATCCCGCACCGCGCTAATCCCCTCTAGCCGACGCTCCTTAACTAGCGCCGCAATCCGCTCTAGCAGCACCGTTTTATTGACTTGATAGGGAATTTCTTCGACGATGAGACTGCTGCGCTCACCGCTTTTGTTCTCTTCGATTCGCACTTTAGAGCGGATAATGATTCGCCCTCGCCCAGTCCGATAGGCTTGCATAATACCCGCTCGACCTTGAATAAGCGCCGCAGTCGGAAAATCCGGTCCAGGAATGTACCGCATTAACTCTTCTAAACTAATCTCCGGCTGCGCTAAAAGCGCAATACAAGCATCAATCACCTCACCTAAGTTATGCGGCGGAATATTGGTAGCCATACCCACCGCAATCCCCGCTGAACCATTGACCAAGAGATTAGGAAAGACCGCCGGCAGCACCACCGGAGCCATTTCGCTACCATCGTAATTAGGCGCAAAATCCACCGTGTCTTTATCTAAATCTTCCAGTAAAAACTGGCCAATTCGCGCTAACCGTACTTCAGTATAACGCATCGCCGCTGCTGAATCCCCATCAATCGAGCCAAAATTACCCTGACCATCAATTAATGGATAACGCAGCGAAAACGGCTGGGCTAAACGCACTACCGCGTCGTAGACCGCGCTATCACCATGTGGATGATACTTACCAATCACGTCACCCACCACTCGCGCTGATTTCTTGTACGGCTTATTGTATTCATTGCCCAATTCCTTCATCGCGAAGAGCACCCGACGATGCACCGGTTTAAGCCCATCCCGAACATCAGGAAGTGCCCGGCTAACAATCACGCTCATCGCATAGTCCAGGTAGGACTGCTTCATCTCATCTTCGATGTTGATGGTAGTGATGTCTTTACTATTATTATTGGTGGTATTATTGGTAATATTGTTCAGCATCTAGGTTTATAGTTTATAAGTTTACTTATAGTTTATGTATGAGCCGTCACTATCAGCCAACACCTAAGCAACCGTCAATACGATTTATACGATTACGATTTATACGATTGGTTTATTATGATTGATGATTATATACTTACAATATAACAATACAACGATCTTAATTACGAGGCTTCGTCAGCTTCTTTACCTTTAGCTACCGTGGGGACCTCTGCGGCGGCATCTACTGTGGCAACATTTGTTTCCTCAGCCTCATCTTTAGGTAGATAAATCGATACTACCATCGCCTCCCGCTGCTCTTCGGTATGCATATTGGCTAGTTCTACCCCGTTAGGTAAAGTTAGCTGAGCCAGGTGTATCGCTTGATTGAGCTCTAATTGTGATAAATCCACTTCAATATGCTCTGGAATCCGCTCCGGTAAACAGCTAATTTCCACACTGGTTATAGCGTGCGAGATAATTCCACCGCTCACTTTTACGCCTGGCGCATTTTCACCACCCACGAAATGTAATGGCACCCGCATCACGATAGGTTGATTACGATCCACCCGCTGCAGGTCAAAATGTAGGATGCGTGCTTTATATGGATGCCGCTGCAGATCGCGCAACACAACTAGCTGCTGCTCGCGCTCGCACTCTAGTTCAATAATAGAGCTCATTACCGCTGGATCGGCTAACAACATGCTCAGCGCTTTATGACTAACTTCGACACTCATGGGGGCTGTAC
>CAVFMC010000081.1:0-4212 GCA_963623565.1 Bacteroidaceae bacterium
GTACATTCCAAACTGAGCGTTGCCGTCGCCTGTTCAAACACTCTAAGATTGTTCACCGGGTATCGTCCCTCGGTTTTATGGGCCTGTATCTGCGACTCATAACTCTCATGGACACTCTTATCAGTCGCCACCACGCACATATCATACACCCGCTCAACATTAGCATGCTCTTGTCCCCAATTCTGGCTAGGTTTAATTCCCATTCGCACCAAACAGTCGGTTAGTTCCTTACCTCCTGTCGAATTATCGTGGCAGCGCGCGGAGCTAATCATGGCGAGCTGGGCAAATTCCTGGTCGTTGCAGCTATTCAGGATGGGTAGCAGATGCTTACGGAAGATCTGCTCTTGGGTAGCGGGGCTGTCGGCACAGGCAATTAGCTGCAACAGTCCATCATTCCAGTCTCGGAGATTACGATTAACATTATTGATTAATAATTTATCATTAACATGTTCACACAGAACTTCTTGACCTGCAAGCCGATAGTCTGGCTTTGTGGTTAAGACTGCTGATGGCTCAGTTTGCGCTTGTTTAATTTGATTCACTGTACCCAGCCAGTTATCGGGGCGTAGCTTGTCTAAGGAATTATTAAGAAGTGCCGTGATCTGAGCCAGCTGCTCTGTATTTTCTCCCTCTGCATCGGCGAAGTTCTGAATAGCGAACGGCTCGGCGATCTGGAGTTTGCGCTCGTCGGAATCGGATACAGATTGCGCGACACAGATTTCCGCCTCTTCTAAGCGTCCTATCAATGCGTTCCAGGTACTGCGTAAATTGGACAGCTCTTGCTCCGGCTGTAAATCTTTGGAAGACACCTGTTGCGCTTGGACATTCATCGCTTCCCGGATCGTCTGCAAAGTACCGAGGCGAGAAGAATTTTGTGGTAAATAAGTTGTTAAGAGGTCCAGGAAATCGATCAACTCTTTATTGTATTGACTAATCCGGGTACCGCTAGCTAGTTGACTGGCTTTTACTTCTGTTTTAGTGTTGCGGACAACCGCGATAGCGTTTTTTAGGTATTGGGTCTTTCTACTCCAGCCAGACCAACCGGCATAATCAGCGATCCCTTCATTCTTGGCTAGATGACAGGTGGTCACTAGATCGCTCACCGTATAGAGCTCCTCGCAGAGCCCATCATTACGCCCTCGAGCGGTACGGCCACTTACCTGGCGATCACTTTCGCTATCGGCAATCAGTTCCGCTTTAATAATTTTCCCGTAGGCGGTGTCGGTCCCACGACCTGAGTCTAGAGTGGCAAAGGTAACTGATTTGATGCCCTTTTTATTTAGTCCTTCTACTATCGTAGTATGATCATTATTACGAATAACCCCTGGGCACTGTTGATATTTACCATTCTGGAGATCCCAACGCTCAAATCCCTCCTCGGCGCCAACCGCTTTAATAAAGATCACCGCCGGCTTGGAAGACTTCTGCGCAAAGAGTTCCATACAAGCTAAACCGGAGCGGTGGGCGGAGCTAGCGTTACGATGGAATACCCCCGTGGCGGGAATTGTTTTGTTACCACCCCCCTTGATTACAGAGTCCACCAACGCTTTGTGATGAATTCTTCTCTCTTCATCTACGTCAGTATGCAAGGTTATAGCTGGTAAGCGACTGGAGAGCGTAGTGCTCAAGTTCTGGACGGTACCCAGTAGGATCGGAGAATCTTGGCCAGCGGAACGGGCTGCTAGTTGTTCAGCTAGCTGACTATCACTTAATTTCTGGGACTCCAATAGTGGGTTCACTTTATACCAATAACCATCCTCTCGTAAAACGTAGATATCCCGGTCTTTAGAGGTATCATGACGACGTAATACATCCAGCAGCCAGGGGATTTTGACGGCGCTTTCCAGCTGAAAATAGGGCAGCTCGGCTTTGGCGTTACGAGCTCTAAGATGTCTTCTGATAACTTGATAGATATCATCAATCGACTGCGTCGTAGTGCAAACCGGTTCTTTTTCAATCCGGTTTCCACCATGGAAGATCGGGACATCCACCAGATAGCCGTCAACCGAACGATAATATTCTGGGTTGTTCACGTTGGTACCGGTAAAGCCGATATTATGGGTAACCTGGCAGTAGCGTTGGTTCGTTTTCTGAAATGATTCTAGACCTGCAGTACCAAGTTGGTCAGTGTCCTGATGCCACTTAGCCGCTTCTAAGAGAGTGGAAGAGGATTTGCCTACTACCAGTGTAGTTAGATCCGGTCCAAAATAGACCGGTAGTTCTTTAAGCACTTTGTAATCACGGTAAGCAGAAGGCAGCGAAGCTAGATCATTCTCAGTCAGCTTTTCTAGGTGGATCAGGCGCTGGATCATGGCGCTAAACATCATATGTTGCTCTTTATTATAGACGCTACTGGGGGAGGGGTTAGTTTCAGCGTCATAAAGTAGGTAGCTAACGGTCGGTTTACCCTGAATCATCTTGATAGTCAGTTTAACCCGCCGCATACTGGGACTCTGTGTCCAGGCGTTAATGGAATCTTTGGTAGCCTGTACATAATGGGCGATAGCGGATTTGGCTTCGAGCTCCGCTTGGAACTGCAGCCGTTGTTGCTCTCGATCCGCAGTCTGATCCGGGTGTTCCTCATCCCACTGCGCTAAACTTGCCTGTATAAAATCTAGATGGCGTTTATCCGGCGGGGAAAGTTGTTGCAGCGTCTTAATCTGTTCTAGGGTTAGCTGTGATCGTAAACTATTAATAATCTCGTCTAAATCTAACGATTCCGGCCGCTCAATCCCCTGTTCGCTAATAAAATAGGCCAGAATTTTATTATAAATTTCCTCATGAGGATTATGAATCCGATCTCCATTAGCTGGAGTAGCTGCTGGATCGTGCCCCACTAACACATCCTTAGTGTTTTGGGCATGCCCTTTATCAACTTCATCTTTTAAGAAAGTAATAGAGTGCTGATCTTGACTGGCACTGTGAGCGTTATTAAGTAAATCAACGGTAATAGTCGCGTTATTTTCATCACTGACAAAGATGCTGTTGCAATCGGTAGGTAGTTCGGTGGGCCGAGTCTTATCGCTACCGCTAATATGCTGGGTCGATGAGCCAAAAAAGCTGGTGTACTGGTTAATCTCCTTGGCGTCCCGAGTGGCCAAATCGTTATTGGCGGTAGTGACGTAGGTAACATGGCCGTCCGGCTGAATCAGATGATCCAGCATCACCAAAATCGCCGTTATCCCACTTTTACCACCTCCAGTGCCCAGATTAAAGAACAACTGTTTATTGCCGAGTAAAGATTGGGAACTTAAGAGAATAGCCATTAATTGATGCAGGTAGGGATATTTACCGGTCACGCGAAAATAACTTTCCGCTAGTACCAGAAGCAGTTCATGCAGAAACTGGATTTTCATTCGATTAATCTGATCCAGTTGGAATGAATTGACCGGTTGGAGGTTTAAGAGCCCACGCCGGTTCTCTTCCTGCTCTTGATAAGCCTTACCCAGCCGTTTGGCGTAACAGACTAGCTGAGCATTGGTTAACCCTTGCAGAGCGCACTGTTCTAGCTGTTGTTGCGCCTGCTGTTGCATTCCGGCTAGCTTACTATCATCATCGGTGGGCATCAGCGCAGCAGAACCCAGCAGTATCTGCTGTTTGAACTCATTATCCTTATCAAAAAGATAAGCAAAAGCTACATGATGGTTGAGCGGCGTGTCGACCTGGCGTGCCAGCTGATCAAACTCGTCAGTTAGATTTTGCAAATCTTGGACGCTAAAGCACTTTTCATTATGCCGGGTAAAGGAGGTTTCGTAGTCAGCGATATCTTTCTCCGAGTAGGTTTTGCGACCGGTGGTAAGTAAGTTGTGGAGTTCGTCGTCGGAGATGGGGGTAACAGCCGGAACAGGAGTCTCGGTCTGTATAGCCAATGGAGTACGCGTCGATGCACCATTCTGTGTAATATTTTGCGCGGCTTGCGTATCGCTAGCCTGTCGGTTTTGCTTTTTTATTTCGGCATTTTCCTTTTCGACATTTTCGGCCTTCAACAGCGACTCATGAAAGCGCTGTAATTGAGCGTATACTTGTTTTCGGTCGAAGCGCAGGTTGGCACTATCATTAAAGATGATCTCTATTAAGTGCAGTGCGTTTTGATACTGCAAGAGTTGTGCTTGTTTCTGCTGTCGTACCGCAGCATCTCGATCCAAACAAGCCTGGGCGGCCAGATCATACATCTGTTGCAGTAGCTGCACTGCTAACTGATGTAGCTGGTCC
>CAVFMC010000082.1:0-495 GCA_963623565.1 Bacteroidaceae bacterium
ATCACTAAATTGTACTATCGCCTGCATGATTAAATCAGGCGTAGTGTGGGTCATTGGTTTCATCGCTTGCTTCTTTCCACTCTCGTTTTATCCCCTATAACTTAACTCTTTTTTAACATTTTTTCTCCGACTAGACAACTAGATTAATTTTGCTATATTTTAACTAGCGTTAGAACGTGATAAATTATAGAGGTATAAAATTAATTTGATAATTGAAATTAAGTTAAACGCATGAAAACTTCTCAGATTCTATTAGCCACCCTGCGTGAACAGCCCGGGGAAGCGGAGCTAATTAGCCACCAGCTGATGCTGCGCGCCGGTTTAATCCGCAAATTGGCTGCAGGGATTTATAGTTGGCTACCCCTAGGCTTGCGCGTGTTAAATAAAGTGATTCAAATCATTCGGGAAGAGATGGAACAGATTGGCGCACAAGAGCTGTTGATGCCGATCTTGCAGCCAGCCGAACTCTGGCAAGCCACCCAGCGTTGGGATCGC
>CAVFMC010000082.1:505-3225 GCA_963623565.1 Bacteroidaceae bacterium
CTATGGCGATCAGCTGCTCAAAGTTAAAGATCGTCGCCAGCATGACTTTTGTTTTGCCCCTACCCATGAAGAGGTGATCACCGAGCTAGTACGCAACGAAGTGCGTAGTTATAAGCAGTTACCGTTGATTTTTTATCAGATTCAAACTAAATTTCGAGATGAATTACGTCCCCGTTTTGGGGTGATGCGGGGGCGCGAATTTTTGATGAAGGACGCTTATTCTTTTCATCTGGATCAAGCTTCGCTGGAAGCTAGTTATCGCTTAGTTTATCAGGCCTATACTAGCATTTTTAATCGTCTAGGTTTAACTTTTAGGGTGGTTGAAGCGGATTGCGGTGATATTGGCGGGAACAGTTCCCATGAGTTTCAGGTTTTGGCAGATTCGGGTGAGGATCTAATTGCTTATAGCGAAACCGGTCACTATGCGGCTAATATGGAAGCGGCGGTGGCAGAGCCAGCGGTTACTACACCGGCTATTACAGAGTCAGTAATAACGGATACGGCTAGCCCGCAACAACCTGAACTGGTAGCTACTTCTGATTGCGGAACTATCTCAGAGGTAGCACAGCGACTCCAGCTCCCACCACAGCGCATTTTAAAAACTCTAATTGTGCGTGCCGCACCGACGCAAGCTAATAATCAGGACACGGTCGGCGCTGCCAGTGCCTCATGGGTGGCAGTAGTGTTGCGGGGTGATCATCAGTTAAATGAAACTAAATTAAATAAATTACAACTGACCGCGACTCCGCTCGAGATGGCGCCTCTAGAACTACTGCCCCAGTTAATCGGCTGCCATGCTGGTTCGATTGGTCCATTCCACCTGCCCGCCACAATACCGCTGATTATCGATTCACAGGCTGCCAAGCTGCAGGATTTTTGTTGTGGCGCCACGCAGGATGGTTATCATCTACTGCACGCCCGGTGGAATAGCACACAGCTGGCCGCTAGCACCATTGCGGATATTCGCCAGGTCCAGGAGGACGATATCGCCCCGGATGGCGGGCGCATCAAACTGGCCCGCGGGATCGAAGTTGGCCATATTTTTCAGCTTGGTACCAAATATAGTCATGCGCTCAAAGCTACGGTGCTAGATAGCGGCGGGCACGCACAGGAATTACTGATGGGCTGCTATGGGATTGGGGTATCACGTACGGTAGCAGCGGCGATTGAGCAGCGGCATGACGCACGCGGCATTCTCTGGCCCGCGGCCATTGCCCCCTTTCAGCTGGTAATTATTCCTATGAATCTACATAAATCCTATCGGGTACGGGAACTAGCAGAGCGGCTACATAATGAGTTTACACAATTAAAAATAGAAGTCTTATTAGAGGATCGCAGGGAGCGTGCCGGGGTAATCTTTACCGATATGGATCTAATCGGCATTCCGCATCGCCTAATCCTATCCGAAAGCGGTATCGACGCGGGGCTGATCGAGTATCAGAAACGTACCGACCCGCCTAAACAGAGTCGACAGATTCCGATTGATCAAGTAGTACAATTTATTTCAGAACAGATATAACGTATAATTCTAGACACATAAATAATATATATTGGAGGTCCGATAAACATAATATGCCTATTTATGAATATCTCTGTAGTCAATGCGGCCAACGTTTTGAGGCGTTAGTGCGCCATCCGGATGACGCAGATGCAAAGACCGTGCACTGCACCACCTGCGGTTCCGAACAGATTAAACGGCTGGTGGCTAGTCATACCCATTTTCAGTTACATGGTACCGGTTGGTATGAAACTGATTTTAAAAATCACACCGACACGCCTCCAACGACTGGCGGTGATAAAAGCGGTTCTAGCAAGAGCACATAAATCAACGGTCATAAGAAATGGCTAGCTATACAAGCTATAAGAGATAATACTTACACATTATGCAGTAGAGAAAAAGATCAATGGGCAATTTACGGAGTTGTGAATGCGGGATAGTAGATACTAAGCTACTGGATCAAACCATTACCGTCTGCGGGTGGGTAGACGCGGTGCGTCCCCATGGCGGTTTAGTTTTTATTAATCTGCGTGATCGGAGCGGTGTGGTGCAGTTAGTGGTCCAGGAAGATAATGCGATCGCTTTTGCTTTAGCCAATCAGATCCATTTGGAGTACGTAGTGCGAGCCACCGGATTGGTGCGCGCACGGCCACCAGAACTAGTTAACGCTAAAATGGCCACCGGGCAGATCGAAATTGCGGCGCAACAACTGGAACTGCTAGCCAAAGCACAACCGCTGCCCTTTAATCTCAGCGATAGCGAACGGGTTAACGATGAACTGAGTCTGCGTTACCGCTACCTAGCGATGCGTACCCCGCAGCTGCTAGCTAAATTGCGATTACGTTCTAATATCATGCAGAGTATGCGCCAATTTTATCATCAACGCCATTTCATCGAGGTGGAAACCCCCTATCTCACTAAACCTACTCCGGAGGGGGCGCGTGATTTTCTGGTGCCCAGCCGAATTCATCCTGGTCATTTTTACGCCCTGCCTCAATCACCACAAATTTTTAAGCAGCTACTAATGGCCGGCGGTATCGATCGCTATTTTCAGATTGCCCGCTGCTTTCGGGATGAGGATCTGCGTGCGGATCGGCAACCGGAATTTTCCCAACTGGATGTTGAACTCTCTTTCGTGGAGGAAGAGGAGATTATGACTCTGCATGAAGAGCTGCTGAGGCAACTGTTTGCGCAGTATCAACCTGTCTCTTATACACATCTC
>CAVFMC010000082.1:3235-4183 GCA_963623565.1 Bacteroidaceae bacterium
GTATCAACAGGTCACTCTGCCATCCCCTTTTCCACGGCTGACTTATTATCAGGCGATGCGGGATTACGGTTCGGATAAACCAGATCTACGCTACGATCTTAGACTGATTGATTTAGCAGATTATTATTTTGCGCCGGAAGTGGTACCGATCTGGCAGGGGTTACATTTTCTGTCTCAGGAGGACGCTCAGTCTCCATCACTTACCCGGCAGCTACAGCAGCTGCAACAGAGCGATCGGTTAGTAGCGCTGAAATTAACCGATGGTATGGCCAATCGAATTTCCCGTAAACAGCTGGAGCACTACGCTCAGTTAGCGCAGAAATACGGTCTAAGCGCCGATCGCCCCATGGCTTGGCTTAAATATCAATCAGCCAGTAGCGAGACCCCGTTTAGTTCTTCCTTTAACCGTTACTTAACTGATGCCGTCTGGCAGCGGCTACGCGATGGGCTGCAACTGGTAGAAGGCGACCTACTACTCATTGCCGCCGGTGATTTTATTACCAGCAGCACTGCCATGGGAGCGCTACGCTGTGCTATTGCTAAAGATTATAATTTAATCGGCAGGTCACCGTCTGGTGCGGTTGCTCAAGCCTGGGCTCCGTTATGGGTAGTTGATTTTCCGATGTTTACTAAGGAAGATGGGCGGATTACCTTCATGCATCATCCTTTTACCATGCCTAAAGCTCCTAACGCTGAGGCATTACTGGCCGACCCACTGGCCTGGCCATCACGTGCCTACGACGTTGTACTCAACGGTGTTGAATTAGGCGGTGGCTCGATCCGGATTCATCAAAAAACCATGCAGCTAGCGGTCTTACAGATTTTAGGTATCAATAAGCAGGACTCCTATCGGCAGTTTGGTCACTTGCTAGAGGCTCTGGATTATGGCTACCCCCCTGAAGGGGGCATTGCGCTGGGTTTAGATCGCTTAGTGATGCTGATGAGTGG
>CAVFMC010000083.1:0-4182 GCA_963623565.1 Bacteroidaceae bacterium
GTATAGCATATCAATTTTAATTCTGTCTATTTAGGCGGCCTCATGAAGCAGTATCATGCCGCTGGTACCTTCACCTATGGCACATACTACCTTATTGTCGGGCATTTTGGCAAGTCGCGAGCGGCGGTCGGCAATCTGCGATCGGTGGTTAGGTGTAATTAAGTGGTTAGGGTATGGCATGGTATGGTGGGGCAGGGGGAGGCGGCGTTTAATTCTTACAACAATATTGTTTGTAGAGTATTTTTGCGCTCTGGCCGGTTAGTTCTGCCACTAATTGTACTGCATGCTTAGTAGGTAAACAAGCTAAAAGCTGATGTAAGAGATGCTCTTGTGCTACGTTGAGTAGCGGTGGTTGCAGGTTGTTATCCTTATCGACGCTACTCGGGGTTTTACTGTTAGCCGATGTGTCCGCAGGTTGATTGTAAGGGGCAATGATAATTACCCATTCTCCTTTAATCTGCGACTGGTGCGCCCGCCAAAACGTTAACTGCTGCGCTAGTGGTGCTAATAATACCCGTTCATGCATTTTGGTTAATTCTTTAAGGGTGGCGACCACGCGCTGGGGCCCGAAACAGTCTTGCATATCAGTTAAACTAACCAGTAATCGATGGGGTGCTTCATAGCAGATGATAGCGCAATCCGGTGCGTGCTGGGTGAAAGCGGCTAATGTGGTTAAACGTTTTTGACGGCTACCACTCTTGGCTGGCAAAAAGCCTTCAAAATAAAAATGCTCGGCGGCAATACCGGAAATGGAGAGGGCGCAGATGGCGGCACAAGCGCCTGGCACACTGCTCACTGGGATGCCCTCTTGCTGGCAAGCCTGTACCAGCAGCCCGCCTGGATCGCTAATTAGGGGAGTACCCGCGTCGGAGATCAGCGCTAACTCCTGACCGCTGCGTAGTCGTGTTAACACCGTGCTTAACTGTTGACGCTCATTAAACAAGTGCCAGGATTGCATAGGGGTAAAAACATCAAAATGTTCTAGCAAGCGTTTACTGTGTTTAGTATCTTCCGCCAGAATCAGACTGACATGTCTTAGGACATCAACAGCATGCGGACTTAAGTCCTCTAAGTTTCCAATGGGGGTAGCCACGATCCAGAGTTTACCAGGAAGTCGGTTTATTGGTTTATCCGACTGGTGCAATAACAATTGTTGAGGTAAAGTTTTCATGATATTAGTTCTCTTGCATTTATCGCATCATCTTGTACTATAAGAGTTTTTATGATGCTAAGCAAGTAACAGAAATAATAGTAATAGGCAATAGGCATTATTTTAATGACGCTTGTACTTGTAAAAGTTGCTGACTTGCAGTATATTGCATAACTGGTAGAGAGATCGGGGTGTAGCTCAGCTTGGCAGAGCGCTGCTTTCGGGAAGCAGAGGTCGGAGGTTCAAATCCTCTCGCCCCGACCAAAATTATGTACGCGAACCGGACTAGGGTAAGAGGGAAGTGCAGTGAGTGGTTGTTATAGATCTGAAAAAACGAGCGGAGCCAGGGTTAGCTCATGCGTTTTAGCAGCATTGATAGCGGTATTATCGCTGTTATTTTGGACGAGACGGTGTGTAGCTGCTAATTTAACTGCTTCGGCGTTAGAACATTCATCTGTGCAACAACCGCAGCCAGTAGCGCATCCAGTGTCTTATGATGATGGTCACCATGCGCATTCAGATCCCTGTATGCTCTCCGAAGTAATAGTGCAGAGCTACGAAGAAGCGGAGCGCCAGCAGGCAATAGCGCAAGCTTTTCGGCAGGTATTGCTTGATAAAGCGAGAGGTGATGCAAATAAATTAGAGCAGGATGCAGAGCTCAAGCAGGCGCTAGCGCAACCGGAACTGTACGTTGCGCATTACGGCTATTTAACTCGCACTAGAGTGTCCCAGCAAGCGCAGCAGGCGAAAACGAAAACTAGGAACAAAACCAAAACTAATGCTGACGCTAATGCTAAACAGCCCCCTGTAGTGGCGGAAGAAACCGCTTTGATCGCTGCGGAGAATGAACCGACTACCGACCTGTATCTGCATATTCGTTGGAAAGTACGTTCGATTGATCAGCTATTTGCGGCAAGTGTGGATCCGGTTAATGGTGTGCAGGATGCGACCAAAACGGCCGCCAATGAGCAGTTACCGACTAAGACAACGCTAGCCCAGCCAATACCTACGACGTCGTCTGCACAGCCCACCATCCAACAGCAGCCCTTAGTGCTGCTATGGCTTAATTATCGTGATGAGAGCGGTCATGAGATCTTGGTTGAGGAACATATAGAGCATCACGATATAGTGTGGGTAGATTTTTTACGACGAGGAGCCCAACGTCAAGGGATTGATCTGATTTTTCCGCGCTTAGACGCGCAAGAGCGACAGACGTTAACGGGTATTAACTGGACACGGTTGAATGAGCAGGGCAAACAAAAAATTTTAGCCCTCGCACGGCCTTACATGGGAGATTTGGTGCTGGTGGGTAGTATTCGTAAGCACTTACTAGGCAGTAGCTGGTATGGCGATTGGCATTTTTGGGATGGTCACAAATGGTGGACCCAGCAAACCGAAGGACAACATCGAGGCGAGGTTGTCAAGGCGGTATGGGCTTGGTTAGCGCAGTTTGATGAGCTGATTGTTAAACCAACCGATTCTAATGCGAATCAGCGGTCGAGAGCGCTGCCGGTCAAACTTAAGGTAACGCAGGTTAACAGCATCGAAACTAGTAAAGAAGTCATGCAGTATCTGCATAATCTGTCCAGTTTAGTTCATGGTTTGGAACTGCTGACTATTCGACCAGATGAAATCGAATTAAGTTTGTTGTTTGACGGGCAACGCGAGCAGCTGGAGCTGCTGCTGCAGGGTGATGTTGGGGTGGTGTTGATTGGCAATCATGGCGAGGATAGTGGTCATCAGAGTGGTCGCAGGAAGATGGGTGGCGGTAGGTTAGATGTGCCAAGGCTGAATAATCAGCAGGATAAACAATACTTGATAAGGAAAGCGCAAATCTCGACGCCAACGCTAGAGAACAGCGATGAGAACGAAGATGAAGCTACGGTTACATTGCGTTGTCGTTGGATTACTCCTCCGGCAAGAGCGACCGAATAACGGCTGATTGAGTGTTTGATTGAGCGGCACAAATTGATTGATTCTGTTAATTCTGCATGATTACTGCGGGATTTAACAAGAGAAGTAACTAGCAAGGCGAGAAATAAAAGGCCAAAAAGCGTAGCGTGAATGGAAAACAGCTGGTTTTAGATGTTAGTTTGCGTGAGGCGAGCAGCTTTGAAAATTTTATCGTCGGCGATAACGGTTTGCTAATTGATGCGCTGCAGCGACTAGTTAAGACAGCTACCATCGCGCAGATGACGAATGAACTGCAGGAGTTCTGTTACTGCATTTGGGGTAGTACCGGGAGTGGCAAAACCCATCTGCTAGAGGCGCTACTAGACCGGTTTCAAATCGCGGGTAAGCGTACCGCTTATTATCCGTTAGAGGATTGGCGAGATTTTAATCCGGAGATGTTACGTCAGGATACACAGAGCGCGGATTTACTCTGCGTCGATGATTTACAGCATATCTTAGGTCAGACAAATTGGGAAGCTGCATTCTTTGAGTGTTACAATCAGCGCCAAGTTACCGGACGACCGTTGGTGATTACTATGCTGCAGGCACCGCAACAGAGCGGTTTTCTATTATCTGATTTACGCTCCCGCCTGCTAGCCGGTTTAGTATTCCCGATTGTTCCTATCATGCGTATGGCTGATGAGCAGCAACAGGTGTTAGGATTACAAAATTGGGCGCAGCGTCGCGGGTTAACTTTACCGCTAGCTAGCAGTAAATTTCTGTTAACACATTACCCACGGGATCACCGTTCGCTACAACAGGCACTGGATCAACTAAGCTATGCCTCACTAGAGCAGCAACGCAGATTGAATATTCCGTTTATTAAAAAAGTTCTTAAGTTATGAACTGTCGCATATTGATCATGTTGACCAGCCTCGCCCTCGGCGAGAGATCGGCTTGCCTTCCTGGGATGATGGCGCTCAATTTTGCGAATCATGGGGTGAAGCTGGTGTGTATGACGTAAGTATCTATTTGCATATTTTTTCGTTTTGGATGAACCATCTGGCCTGGCAAAGACTTTGATAACTGGGCTAAGTCCTTTGAGCCTTACTCGTGCCAAGGGCCCTAAAGGCTTCACC
>CAVFMC010000084.1:0-2294 GCA_963623565.1 Bacteroidaceae bacterium
AAAAAATGAGTATTAGATAAAAACTTAGTATTACTTTCATTAAACAACAGTTCTATTAGCGGTAACCGATCCTGTTGTTTAATTAGCTGCTGATTGTCGCTTATGAACTTAAGCAGATTAAAACGTAATCGAGCTCGTACGATAATATTGTAAAATGAATTTGACTGCTGCTTAGCATGATCTGTATCGGCGTCCTGAAGTGGCGCGCTACTCCCCAACTGATCATACTCGTGGCCAATCTTCAGATCCTCCAATTTTCTAAACTCGGCACTATCTGGTTTCGCACCACAGAGAGTTGCAGCAACAGCTTTTTGTTGTTCTGCCAGATGAGTGAATTCATCTTTCTGCGCTGCAAAATGTTGTTGTATTATCCCATATAGCTGATTATGGCCATCACTACTGGCTGCAGCTGCGTCGGGTGATGATGATCCTGGCTGATCTGCTGGCTGACCAACTTGTGGATGGTCCATCAAAAACTGAAAAAAGATACAAAGTCGCTGGCTATCAGTTTCCTGGACGATGCTCTGGCCGTCCGAATTATCGGCCCCATCGCTATTAAAACAGTTTAACCAGATTTCAGTTAAATCAATGCTTCCTTTATATGAATAATGGTTACTTCCATTAGATATCTGAGCAATAAAAGCTGATAAACTAGGCTGAGTATTTTCCGGTATATCAATTAGATTTTTACACATACCAAGTACGGTATCATCTATGGCTTGACAAGTGGCAGTATCCAGCATATTAATCGTATCTTCAACCCCTTGCAGTTTTAAACCGTACTTTTCGCTAGTGAGCAGAACCAGTGCTTTGTTCACATGCTGTTGTATGACGCGCTCACGATGCTGTGCCATCTGTTGAATGCGATCTCCTTTGTACGATCTAGTTGCATTAGCGGCGTTATCTTTAGCTAGCGCAGCTTCGAATCTATTCATCTCATCAGTTACTTGCTTTCCCAGCTCAGCTAATTCTTTAATCATCGATTCTAGTAATGTCTGAACAGCGCCGGATTGCTGCTGGGGCTGCGCGAGTACCTTAAAATCAATACAGCCTAAAGCCCTTCTAGTGATCTCAATTAAATTATGGTAATTGGCTGATTGACGAGCTGCTGTTTCCAGCATTTCACGGTAATCCGTCCGTACCTTTTCATCATTATTGCTCCCAGGGATAAGCGGTCCAACTGGAACTGGAGCGTAGTTATCCAGTAACCCGCGAATACAATAAGATGTAGAGTTCCATAACGTTTGATCTTCAATATTATCTTTGCAATATATAAAAGCTGACCAAGCTGCACTATTATCAATTAAATCCTGTTGATGAAATGGATTATCCTGGAAAACTTGGGTAGCCAATAATCCTAACAGCCACATCACTTCATAAGATTCTGGATCAGTAGTATCCTTTTTTGCTGGAACAGATATAGCAATATCCTCACTATTAAAGATAACGGGAGAACTCGAAGAATGCTCCAATTCTTGAGCAAAGTGAAAAACTGGGCCAAACTGGTCTAAAATACGCTGTTTGGTATCTACCTTTAATCCCTCGCTAGCAACAATCTTACTAATAAAGGTTGTGGGAAAATAGCTGCCTGTTTTAGCCTCACCAAATATCGGATCCTCTTCCTGGGTATTTAGCATGAACTGCAGTTTTTGCCGATGATTATCTAATCCTGGACATTTTAACCCACGAGAGCATAAATCCATAACTATTTTCGACGCTTCAAGCGGAATAATCGATTCATCCATCGCTAGCTGTTGCATAAAAAAACTACAGTTAGTCTGTGTTGCTCCTTCAGGTGTTCGCAACCAATCATCTACCGCCTTCTGAACTTCAGGATTCTCCTGGTTACGCTCTCGTAATCGCCGTAAACGTTCCTCCAGCTTGACGGCTTCAGCAACAAACAGATCGGATATCTTTTGACTGGGAAAGTAGCTCATTGACTGCGCTCGCCCCATGACATATTTATTCTTGGGCGCCTTCATAATCATCCGCTCTGCAACTGGCTGATTTGGCCGAACCGACCGTAATACGACATCAGAAGACCAACTTAGAATATTTGCAGTCAGACAATCTTGGTGAAAACTCTCACGCAGAGCCATGTTTCCATGATTGTTAAGTAGATTGATACAAACTTCATCAGGACGTACCGAAGTCTCCAATAGATACGCAGCCACGTTAATTCCTTGGATAAAATTATCATCGCTAGCCAATAAGGTAGACTCCGCCGGAATATCAAAAGCGGGTAGATTGGCTATATCACAAACTAGCTGTGCCCGCTCTAAAAAATATTGGAA
>CAVFMC010000084.1:2304-4162 GCA_963623565.1 Bacteroidaceae bacterium
TTACGATTAGCAGTACTCCAACTCGTTACCGCTTGAAAGGCCTGCAAGTAACCTGGCTGAGCGAACCTGCTCCAATTTGTAGCATCCTTTAGATAAGAGTTATAAAATAACTGAAAGATCTCAGGTGCTTTAGCCTGCAGAATCTCTAGACTCTGCAGGAAAGCCACCGCTGCTTCCGGAGTTACGTTTTTATCAAATCTAGATAGAATCTCATCGGTAGTAGTAATAAATAATTTATTGGTCTCAGGATTAATTTGTTTTAATAACGTGCTGGTGTTTAAGAGTTGCTCCAATTGACATACCAGATTAGTACCGTGCTGCGGCCGAACAAATTTATCAGCATCCGCGATCCCATCGTTAGTACTTTGATCTATCCCAGTATATTGTAGAAACATCTGCCCAAAATATTCGTTCAGCAGCTCTTTCTGACGTTCACAAGTACGCTTAGCCATGGCATAATCGTAAGTAATCACCTTTTCACCATCACGATCGCACACGATAAACCCAGCCGGCAGAGCGTCTCCATGCAACAGTGCTTGCATTAGATCTGGCTCAGCCAGCATTTTGAGCATAGCCGGGAAAGTAAAACTTCGATGATCGTCACGTTCTAGTTGGGTTTCGAACAATTGTCGTACATATTCAATCAACCGATCATCGATATATTGATCACACCCATCTTTATTATTATTCCACTCATGTACCAAACTAGCCAGCGAGGCATCATTATTATGTTCAGCTTTTAATTTCTGGAGAATAGATGCATAATATTCGTTTCGCTCTATTGAATTCAGCAAATCTTTAAAGACTGCAGTACTGCCCTGAGTAAAATTACAATCGGCACCAAATAACCGCACGAGCGTCATAACGTAAAAATCTGTATAATATACAATGCCTGGTGGAATAGATGCGTATTCAGCATTATCTCTACAATACACACCAGCCTTTAATTCCAGATCGGTTAATCTATACTTAGTAAAACAGGTTAGGGTAGCACTAAAATTGGCCGGGGTACGTTTACTAATCTTTTCAAAAAGAGTTACATCTTGTCTCCGCATCTGCTGCTGTTGTTGCTCTGCTTGCTCCTGCCGCCGTTGCTGCTGTTGCTGTTCGGCCATCATCGCCTGCTCTTCTGCAACAGCGACCTGCCCTGAGCGCACCTCTGGAGCTACCGCGGTATTGGCTACGATTGATTGACGGCTGGTAAAGATAGCGCGTTGCTGCACAAAATTAAACTCCGCCGGTTGCTGGATAGCGAGATAATTTTGGTGAATAAGTCCATATAGATCTTGATATGGTTTAGCATCGGCAGCGTGATCATCGACATCCGTATTGTTAGACTTTTTGCACTCATCATTTATATCGCACCATAAATTTAACAAATTATCCTGAAAAGATTCTTGAAACCAACCGCGTGTTAAAAAATCAAATGTGCGACCATTACAAACTGATTCCACAGTGTACATTTGCAAACATGCGTTCGTATTTAAACCATACGTCCATACTTCAGATGACAATAATTGACCACATAATACAAAACCCTGGAATTCTAAAGACTCGTGGCTGCTAAGTCTAATCCGATCATATAATGCATTATAAAGCATCCGCAATTCGATATAGCGCTCCATTATATTCGCTTGGTACTCGGCTAGCGAAATTAAAGGACGCAGCGTCTGGACATCCAGGTCTCCGTTATATTGGATATTTATGATATTATAAGATAAGTAGTTATTCACCCGCTTCATTCTGTCAGTAATAGTACGGATATTTGCACCATACGTGAGATTACGAGCATCACCGTCTTCTTCAGATAGCATGTCTTCAACGATATCATAAAACTTACCAACAAGCGGCTTAATAC
>CAVFMC010000085.1:0-4079 GCA_963623565.1 Bacteroidaceae bacterium
GCTAGTTAACTAACTAGGCACAAAACCTCTCCACCGTCACCTAGCTTGCGCGCTTTTCTATCGCTGACCACTCCGTGCGAAGTGGAAACAATCGCAATGCCCAATCCACCGACCACTTTAGGCAGCTTATCCCGTTTACGATAAATCCTTAGTCCTGGTCGACTCACACGTGCGATACTGCTAATAACTGGTTTACCTTGGTAGTATTTTAGTTCTATTGTAAGCTGTTTATGACAAGTTGTGTCTAATTCTTCCACGCTAAAATCAGAAATATATCCCTCTTCCTTTAACACATTGGCAATGGCGACTTTCATCTTGGTTGCATTCATGGTCACCTGCTGTTTCTGCCTAACTTGTGCATTTCGAATTCTAGTCAACATGTCCGCTATGGGATCACTCATACTCATACAATCACAACCTACAATTATAATTTATATAACTTATACAACTTATATATTATCTATATGCTATCATCTATATGCTGTCTATGCATATATACCTATACACGATATATCTACTATTCTTAAATGCGCTAGGAGTTAATTCATGTCACCACTCCAGATCGCTAAATCAACTACTATGCCATGCTACGCTAACGCCTACAGCCTACCAGCTAGCTTTAGCTAAACCAGGTACATCACCCCTCATCATTGCTTCCCGCAGATGCATGCGACATAACCCAAAATGACGATATACCGCGCGAGGGCGTCCACAGACCTGACAACGAGTTCGCTGTCTAATTCGACTAGCATCGCGAGGATTTTCACTCAACCTTTTGGACGCTAACATTTTATCTGCATAACTAGCCGCCGGATCTTTTAACACGTCACGTAACGCTTTTCGCTTAGCGCTATACCGCCGCGCTAAATGCTGTCTCTTTACTTCCCGCGCAATCATGCACAATTTTGCCATAATTTTTAAACCTTTACTATATATTATCGCTTTAAGTCTGTCTGGTCCTATTATTCTTTTATTAATTGCAACAACTTGCTTAGCTACTTAGTATTCGTATTCGATTCCTTTAACGGGAATCCAAACCCCGATAACAGTTCACGAGCCTCCTTATCACTCTGAGCAGTGGTAGTAATTACGACATCCAAACCCCTAATGGCATCGGTCTTATCGTAATCAATCTCGGGAAAAACCAGCTGCTCTTTAATGCCAAAACTGTAATTTCCCCGGCCATCAAATGATCGATTATCTAATCCCCTAAAGTCACGGACTCGTGGCAGCGCAATAGAGATCAAACGATCTAAAAATTCATACATACGTGACGCACGCAGAGTCACCTTGCAGCCAACCGGCCAACCGGCACGTACTTTAAACCCAGCTATAGATTTACGTGCTGTAGTCACTACCGGCTTTTGACCAGCAATCTTAGTCAAATCAGCTACCGCATTGGCAATCACTTTCTTATCCGCAATCGCCTCACCAACCCCCATATTTAGAGTAATCTTCTCTATTTTGGGCACTTGCATAACATTCCCATAATTAAACAGTTGGCGTAATTTAGCAACTATCTGGGTTTTGTATAATTCTTCTAACCTTGTTGTCATAACATCACTCTAATCTCATCTAATGTCTACTAAAACGCCATTAGACTTAAAATAACGCACTTTATCCCCGTTTTCCAAAAATTTAAACCCCACGCGATCCGGCTTTTTCGTCTCGATATTATATAACGCTACATTAGAGAGAGCGATCGCAGCTTCAATCTGTCTAAATCCTCCCCGCTCTTCGCGTTCCGGATTAGCTTTAATCGTCTTGCAGACCAGGTTGATCCCCTCTACCACTACTTTACGCTTAGTACCGCTATTTTTAATAGATAATACCTTGCCTACCTTGCCCTTGTCTTTGCCGGCCAAGACCACTACTTGATCACCTTTTTTTATTTTTTGCATAACTGTCTCAATTAATATTAGACCACCACCAAACCATCCGCACTATTAGAATTATTAGACTACCTAGGCGATTAAAACTGAATCGTTATAACGATATTACAATTACGATCGTTATAACACCTCCAAAGCCATCGATACGATCTTCATAAACTTTTCTGTTCGTAGCTCACGGCAGACTGGTCCAAAGACTCGGGTACCTAATGGTTGCAACTGGTCATTCAGCAATACCACCGCGTTATCATCAAAACGCAAAACTGAACAGTCGTCACGCCGCACACCCTGCTTGGTTCTTACTACTAAAGCAGAAAAGACTTCGCCCTTTTTAATTTTGCCATCGGAAGCGGCTTCTTTTACTGCCACCTTAACGATATCACCTACTCGTGCATAACGCCTACCGGTACTCCCGCACACTTTAATACACATTACTTTATGCGCGCCGCTGTTATCCGCCACGTTGAGCATTGTACACATCTGAATCATTTCTGCTATCCCCTATACTGCGTCATTAAATCTTAGTAAATTCTTAGCTCGATTAGTTTATTGAACACTAAGCATTAGTTTATTTAGTACTATTCAGCGCGTCTAACGATTGACATGAATCGCCAACTTTTAGTTTTGGACACCGGACGACCTTCACTAATCTCCACTAAATCCCCTATCTGGCACTGGTTCTCTTCATCATGAACATGAAATTTAGTAGAACGTTTAACATACTTGCCAAAAATAGGATGTTTAACTTTACGCGTAACCTCCACAACAGCTGTTTTATCCATCCTATTGCTTACTACGATACCCTGTAAGGTACGGTTGGCATCTCTACTACCAGAATTCATTTCATTACTCGTGCTACTCATTGTTATCGTCTCTTTTTGTGTCTGTATCGTTCGGTTCATAAAGCTTTCGTTTAACCAGCTAGCGTTTGCTGTTTTTTCTGATTAATCACCGTTTGAATCCTCGCAATATCACGCCGCATGGCTCTTAGCCCCTTCTTTAGATTTTGACTATCACTATTACCAGGATCTTGACTAGCCATTTTTAAACCAAACAACTTGTGTTGTTGCTTATCCAAAGTTTCGACTAATTCGGTTAAGCTTTTTTCTCTTAATTCACTTGCTTTCATATTATGCACACATCAATCTTTATACACTGTTCAATTGTTTTACTTTGCGCAGGCTATTCAATTCAAATCTTGTCGCCTCTACAATCTATACAACCTAGATCACCGAACGCGTGACAAAAACTGTTTTAACTGGTAATTTCGCTGCAGCTAACGTAAACGCCTCCTGCGCTAGCTGTTCTGGCACACCCTCAAGTTCAAAAAGCATCTTACCAGGTTGTACCAAAGCTACCCAATACTCCACTGCTCCTTTACCTTTACCTTGACGCACTTCCAACGGCTTCTTGGTAATCGGTTTATCTGGAAACATGCGAATCCACAGCTTACCACCCCGTTTGATTTTACGCGCGATCGCTCTACGCGCCGCCTCAATCTGACGGGCTGTAATTCTAGCCCGCTCAACGGTTTTAATTCCGAACTCGCCAAAGCTCACACTGGCGCCTACACTAGCTAAACCACGATTACGTCCTTTAAACTGCTTACGATATTTAGTTCTCTTCGGCTGCAACATACTAACTTACCTTAACCACTACTTACTGCTATATACCGCTCTATCTACCGCTATCTTGTATCTTACCGGTTTTTAATGTTGAATTAATTTAGCCGAGCTAATTTTGTGTTTTCTTTAAGCGCATACGTTCTCTATTTTTTGAATCCTTACGTTCGCCCTTAAAAATCCACACCTTTACCCCGATCACCCCATAGGTGGTCCGCGCCTGCGCATGATGATAATCCACCATCGCTCGGAAAGTATGAAGCGGCACCCGACCCTCGTGATACCACTCGGTACGAGCAATTTCCGCACCGCCTAAACGACCACTCACACACACCTTAATGCCATGCGCCCCTCCTTTTAGTGCACTCTGCATAGCACGTTTCATAGCACGTCGAAACATTACTCGGTGTTCTAACTGCTGCGCAATACTTTGTGCTACTAACACAGCATCAATATCGACCTTTTTAATTTCTTCAACGTTAACGTATACCGGAACTCCGCAAATCGCCCCCAGTTCTTTTCGCAGCCCCTCGATATCACTACCTTTCTTGCCCAGGATAATGCC
>CAVFMC010000086.1:0-3842 GCA_963623565.1 Bacteroidaceae bacterium
GTTAAAGGCTATCGAGTAGCCGGTAAAACCGGTACCGCCCATATTAGCTCTGGTAAGGGCGGTTATTATAAAGATCGCTATTATGCCAGTTTTGTTGGTATCGCCCCGGTGTCTAAACCAGAAATTGTTATCGCCATTGTGATTCGCGACCCTAAAGGCGAGCATTTTGGCAGTAAAGTCGCGGCCCCACTCTTTGGCCAGTTAGCCGGTAAGATTTTGCATATTCTGCAGATACCGTTTGATAAAGTAAATTAATTATAAGGCTTGCCTCTAAATACGCATATCAGTTATTTATGTCATAGCTAATAGCTATAGATACTTACAGATTTTAACTACCCGACTAGACTAAATAATGTTCTTTAACTCGCAATATTATCACATCTAGCATATTTAGTCCGATCAATATGAAAATCGATAAAAAGACTCCTTCGTACACGCCACGGGCCAGCAGCTTGATAAAATACCAGGGGAGGGAAAAGATCAATGCAAACAAGACTGTGCAGGTCATATTAAAAATCTTCCTTTCCGCTAATTTAGATTGCGCCAAAAACACTAGCAAGGGAGCTAGCATATAAGCGGAAGTGTAATGCCAAGAAGACGGGAGATAAACGGTTAAAATGCCGCTTAAAAATAGGACACCCTGCACTTAGTTTTAGCTAAGAAAAAACAGCCAATGGACAGTACCAGAAATAAAAATTCCATGACTACGGAAATATTCCAAACGGCAGGACCAGAAACTCCTAAGACGTTTGACAATAGATATTGGGTCATGCCACGAACAGTTCCTAGGTGATGGGCGTGCAACGCCCAATTCTGATAGTATTCAAACAAAGTTTGCAGCCATGTGACACCACCGAAGAAAATAAACGGTACAAAATAGAGTAATAACCCGTACAGTAGCAGGCGGACACAGGCTTTAGGTTGCCAATGCTTCACATAAATGAGCCCACAAATCGCAGGATGGTTCTTAAAACCGGCTGCTACCGCGATTAACAGCATCGCTAATTTTCTTTTAAGTGTGGAACTATTATCCGCTAAATAAAAGGCCAAAGCTAGGATAATTGCAACTAGGGCGGTGGAATTACCACGTTGCAGCGAGGTGCCCCAAAAAGGGTAAGAGCAGACTAGCAGCACTGGGAAGAGTAATAGGTGCTTAGCGTCGCCTCGCTGAAAATACTGATAGACGCAATAGACCAATAGGATGAGTTGGATTAGGTTGCAGATTAGGAAGATAGTCATGGCATTATTGGCTGCTGCAAATTGGGGCCAACTGGCACTAGACACCACCCCGTTAATCTGATGGGGAGCTAATTTCCACAGTAGCCAGTACATACAGTAGGCCAGCGGTGGAAAACAGGCATCACGACTTAGAGAATACAAGTTTTCATGTTGCGAAACAAAACTAACATGTAAAAAATAATCACCAAATTGACAGGAGGGGCCAAAAATGACTTTGTTATACAGCCCGGCATCTAGATAACAGCCAAGCAGAAAGGTAACCAGATTAAACGCTGCGATCAGGATGAATAAACTAAGAAAAAGTTCGTTGCCACCAATATTAGTAGCTAGCGTGCCCACCCCCTGGGCTATCCTGAAAGTCGTTAGTTGACTTACTAGTATACAGCATACTATGCCTATTTGTTTTTAACTGCACTATATTTTATTTTACAATTCTGATCAAGATGTCACTTTTTGCTGCAACGCCTGCATCGCCGTTACTGCAATGGTAAAGATAATATCCTCTACCGTGCATCCGCGCGAGAGATCATTCACAGGTTTTGCAATCCCCTGGATAATCGGTCCAATACAAACGATGTTAGCGCTACGTTGAGCAATCTTGTAGCCAATATTACCTGCCTCTAAACGGGGAAAAACTAACACTGTAGCTTGGCCAGCCACTGGACTATGAGACGCTTTAATGCTTGCCACCTGGGGCACTAACGCAGCATCATACTGAAGCGGCCCGTCTACTAATAGTTCCGGTTGCTGCTGGTGCAACAACTCAACCGCCTGAGCAACCCTTTGACCATCTGCCCCCTTACCCGAACCTAAAGTACTATAACTGAGCAATGCTACTTTAGGCGGTAAACCAAAGGCTGCTGCGGTGCGAGCGGACTGCTGCGCGATGGTGGCTAGCTCTTCAGGTGTTGGGTCGATATTGACTGCACAATCAGCAAAAGCTAGCACTTGATGGGGCAAGCAGACGAAAAATAGCGAAGAAACCAGCTGCTCACCAGGCGTAGTTTTAATCAATCGAAAGGCGGGAGCTAAAGTATTAGCGGTGGTATGACAAGCACCGGACACCACTCCGTCTACTTCGCCTCTTTTAAGCATTAACATAGCTAGCGTAGCATCATCCTGCACCGCCGCACGGGCGGCCGCTAGATCCGCTCCTTTATGCTTTCGCAGCTGATAAAAATCCTCCACATAATCGTTTCGTACCGCATCCGGATCGATAAATGTAATGCTATCTAAATATATAGCTAACTTGGCACGACTAGGATTAGCTAGCTCTTGAAATCGCTGCGCCACTTCATCGCGCCGCCCAAACAGTACTACCTGTGCAATCCCCTGCTGTTGCGCTTTTAGAGCGGCAGTAACTACTCGTAAATCTTCACTCTCGGGCAGTAAAATCCGCTGCGGCGCCGCTTTCACACTATTCAACAGGTAACTCCGCAACATTGCCGGTGTAAAACGATAATTGGTTATTGGATGCTCAACCAGCCAGGCTAGTAGTTGCGATAAATTAGATGCATCTATGCTAGTTTTACCGTCTGCATGCAGCTGATAATAACAAATAATATCTTGCAGAAGTTCGCTCACGATCTGATCGGCATCGTCCTGAGCGGATTCATTTTTACAGATTAATAAACCAGTTGGATTATACTGCGCAGCATTAGCCATACAGCCCAGCACAAATGAGCTATGCTGCTGCACAAAACCCTCGCTACCCAGTATCAATACTTGACAATTAAACGCCATAGCCAAGCGCTGGTTAAACTGCATCGCGTAAGGATGACTGGCCGTGAGTCCAGTTAACAAGTTAATCTCTTTGTCGCTAGCCTGGATTTGATCCCACAGGTTAGCAAACAGGGTATCCAGGTCCTTCTGCACAAAAGCCTGTTCCAGCTGCGCGATCGCGGGCAGAGTAATCTGCTGCAACAACTGCAACCGTGTAGCTGGGTCAGCTATCCGGTTTAATGAACTAAATTGGTGATCATCTGCCTGCCGAAAATGATTATGGGCTAGCGCTAACACCAACATCTCAGTTGCAGTTTTAGCACAGCAGGTATCATCTAACGCTACCAACAATATGATACGCTTGTTACAAGGATTATGACTACTAGACATTTTAGATTTAATAAGCCTGTTAGAATCTGTTTTGTTATTTTAATTTTAACAACTAGGTAAAATACAACGCGCCCGGAGGGATTCGAACCCCCGACACCCTGGTTCGAAGCCAGGTACTCTATCCAGCTGAGCTACGGGCGCAAAAAACAGATAAATCAACACTAATCGCCGTATAATTCGATAACTAGCACATTAATCGCTTTGGTCAATGTCGAACTTATCCAGTTGATACCAGCCTATATGTTATATCTTAACAATTACTTACCGATTAATCAAGCTCCAGAGCAAATAAATACTTATTAACTCAACCAATAACGATCAATCTTCCCCGTTATCACCGATCGCCCCCACCGGGCAGCCCTTCATCGCTTCGACACACAATTCTTGCTGCTCCTCATTTTGCGGTTGCTGTTTGACGTACATTACCCCTTCCTCAGCATTCTCCGCAAAACAATCGCTGGCTACATCTACACACTGTCCACAACCGATAC